>JAJUFS010000025.1 GCA_029263725.1 Gammaproteobacteria bacterium
ACCTGCTGGCAGCGGCTGCGGATGGTGGCCGGCAGTGCGCCGGGCCTGTGCGTCACCAGCAGCAGCAGGCTGCGCGCCGGCGGCTCCTCCAGCGTCTTCAGCAGGCTGTTGGCGGCGTTGACGTTCATGGCGTCGGCGGGATGCAGCAGAACAGTCTTCCAGCCGGACTGCCGGCTGGTAAGCGCCATGTCGGCCGATACGTCGCGGATCTGGTCGACCACGATCTGCTTGCGCAGCGTGCCGCTGTCGGTTTCCTCGAAGGTGACCTCGTGGAAGTCCGGATGGCTGCCGGCACGATATTGCACGCAGCCATGGCAATGTCCGCAGGCGGTGGCGGATTCGCACAGCAGCAGGCCGATGAAGGCCCGGGCGAGCGCCAGCTTGCCGGTGCCGGCAGGCCCCGTCAGCAGGAGCGCGTGGGGCACGCGGGCGCCGCCGGCGAGCTCCTGCAGCCTCGCCCAAAGATCTTCCTGCCAGGGATACGGCGCGCTCATGCGTGCCGCTCCAGCAGCGCGTCCAGCGCGCCGCGCACCGCGGCACTCACCTCCTCGACCGGCCGCGAGGCGTCGATGACGATGAAACGTTCGGGCTCGGCCGCGGCGCGGGCGAGATAGACCCCACGCACGCGCTCGAAGAAGGCCGCCTGCTCGCGCTCGAAGCGGTCCGGCGCGCCGCGCTCCTGCATGCGGGCCAGGCCGATTTCCACGGGCGCGTCCAGCAGGATGGTGGCGTGCGGCCGGAAATCGCCCTGCACGAGCCGCTCAAGGACGGCGATTTCTTCCTGCGGCAGGCCGCGTCCTCCGCCCTGGTAGGCGTAGGTGGCGTCGGTGAAGCGGTCGCAGACCACCCACTGGCCGCGGGCCAGTGCCGGACGGATGCGCTGTTCCAGGTGGGCAGCACGGGCAGCGAACATCAACAGCAGCTCGGCCTGCCCGCTGACCGCTTCCTCGCGCGGCGCCAGCAGCAGGTCGCGGATGGCCTCGGCGAACGGCGTCCCGCCGGGCTCGCGGGTCACCAGCACGTCGCGACCACTCTGCATGAGATGTTCGCGCACCACCGTAAGCTGCGTGGACTTGCCGACGCCCTCGCCGCCTTCCAGCGTGATGAATACGCCGCTCACTCGGTAGCGTCCTGTGCGGGCGGGTCCAGCGGGCGGCGCATGCTCTGGTACTTCCGCACCGCGGCGCGGTGTTCCTCGTAGGTGGCGGAGAACTTGTGTTCGCCGCGCGGCGAGATGGCGACGAAGTACAGCGCGTCGCCCGGCTCCGGGTTCACGGCGGCGCGCAGCGAAGCCCGGCCCGGCAGCGCGATCGGCGTCGGCGGCAGGCCCTTGCGCGTGTAGGTGTTGTACGGCGTGTCGGTACGCAGGTCGCGGTAGCGGATGTCGCCGGTGTAGGCGTCGCCCAGGCCGTAGATCACGGTGGGATCGGTCTGCAGGCGCATGCCGCGCTGCAGTCGCCGCGTGAACACGCCGGCGATGGTGCCGCGCTCGTGCTCCAGCGAGGTTTCCTTCTCGATGATCGAGGCGAGGATCAGGGCCTCGTAGGGATTCTTCAGCGGCAGGCCGTCGGCCCGGGCCTGCCAGGCGGCCTCCAGCTCGCGCTTCATGTCCTCGTGGGCGCGGCGCAGGAACTCGACGTCAGTCGTGCCGCGCGGGAAGCGATAGGTCTCCGGCAGGAACCAGCCCTCGGCGTGCCCGTTCTCGAGGCCCAGCACTTCCGCGACGGTGGCGTGATTGATGGTTTCCAGGGTGCGGCGGATCGCCGGATGCCGGGAGAGCTGCTCGAACAGCTGCTTCGCGGTCGTGCCCTCGACGATGGTGATGTCGTGCAGCTTGACGCGCCCGGCCACCAGCATGTCGAGCAGGCCGGCGAGCGTGGTGCCCGGTGCGAGCTCGTACTCGCCGGCGCGTACCGCGGCGGACTGGTCGCGCAGCCGCGCGAGCAGCCTGAGCTGCCAGGCGTGCTCGATGACGCCGTCGCCCTCGAGCCGCGCGGCAAGGCGGCTCAGCGGTTCGCCCTGCGGGACCTCGAAGACCACGCGCTCGGCGAGCGGCAGCGGCGCCTCGTGCCACTGCGCGTATTCCCGCCATGCCAGCATCAGCACGCCGGCCGCGACCGCCACCAGAACCAGCAGAATCAGTTTCCTCAACATGCGCGCCGTTCCATCTCCTGATCAACCGCTGCCTGCAGCCGGCGGGTCATTGTACCAATCGGCCGCGGCGCGTCTTCCAGCGCGGCCACCGGGCAGACGCCGAGCACCGCGTTGACCAGGAACATCTCGCCGCCGAGGTCTGCGTCGCGCAGCGGCGCTTCCCTCACCGTGAGGCCTTCGGCGGCGGCCAGTGTCATCACCAGCCGTCGCATCACGCCGGCAACGCCACGGCCGGCTGGCGGCGTGACCAATTGGCCACCGGCGACGACAAACAGGTTGGTGCGGGTACCTTCGACGACGTAGCCCTGTGCATCACGCATCAGGCCCTCGTCAGCGCGCCCCGGGAACTCGCGGCTGGCGAGCACCTGCGGCAGGCGGTTGAGATGCTTCAGGCCGGCGAGCGCTGCGGGACCGTCCAGCGGCGTCGTGCAGATCGCGACATGCATGCCCTCTTCCCGCCAGCGCGGCAGGTCCGCGGGCAAGGCACCGGTCAGCACGACGCGGCGCGGCTGGTGGGCGCCAGGCATGTAACCCCGCCCGCCGCTGCCGCGGGTAACGATGAGCTTCACCACGCCGTCGCGCACTTCCCCGGCGGCGCGGCCGAGTTCCCCGGTGAGCGATGCTGACGGCGGCGCAACGATACCGAGCGCCGCGAGACCGCGCTGCAGCCGCTCGAGGTGAAGGTCCAGCAGCGGAATCGTCCCGTGCATGGCGCGCATGGTTTCGAACACGCCATCGCCGTAGGCCAGCCCGCGATCATCGGCCGGAATGCCGTCCGCCTCGCGCCCATCCACGAGGATCACGCCATGTCTCCCAGGGCGCGCAGCATGCCGCGCGCCTTGGCTCGCGTCTCTTCCAGTTCGCGAACCGGCACGGAGTCGGCGACGATGCCGGCGCCGGCGCGGAAGAAGATCCTGTCCGCGTCGCGCATCATGGTTCGGATGAGAATGTTGAAGTCGCCGCTGCCGTCGCGGTTGAGATAGCCAAGCGAACCCGTGTAGGCGAGCCTCGGCGCCTGCTCGAGCTCGGCGATGATCTCCATGCAGCGCACCTTCGGGCAGCCGGTGATGGTGCCGCCCGGAAACACCGCGGCGAGCACGTCGCAGGCGCTCGCATCGGCTCGCCTGCGGGCGCGCACATTGGAGACGATGTGATGCACGTGCGTGTAGCTTTCGACGACCATCAGTTCGTTGACCTCCACGCTGCCCGGCTGCGCGATCCTGCCGAGGTCATTGCGTTCCAGGTCGATCAGCATGACGTGCTCGGCGCGCTCCTTGGGATGCGCGATGAGCTCGTCGAGCATGGCACGGTCTTCGTCCGGATCAGCGCCCCGCGGCCGCGTGCCGGCGATCGGGCGCGTATCCACGCGCTCGCCGCGCATCTCCACCAGGCGTTCGGGCGAGGAGCTGATGATGGCCTGCTCACCCCAGGTGACCAGCGCCGCGAACGGCGCCGGATTGGCGCGCCGCAGGCGATCGTACAACTGCCAGTGCGCCAGCGGTTCGCCCAGGCTGGCCCGCCAGAGGCGCGAGAGGTTGGCCTGGAACACGTCACCTGCATGCACGTAGCGGATCGCCTGCTCGACGATGCGCTCGTAGCGTGAAGGCTCTTCCTCGGCGAGCGCCGCGAGCCGTACCGGTTCGGCCTGTACCACCGCATCACCGATGCGTTCGAGATCCTCCTGCATGGCATCCAGCAGGCTTTCCTCCTCGGCGACCAGCAAGGTGCAGCCTTTCCCGTGATCGCGGATGACCGCCGCGGGGAAGCGCGTAGCGCGCGCCACGGGCCAGCGGGGGTCGCGCGGCTGGCGCAGCTTCGGCTCGATTTCCCCGGCGAGTTCATAACCGAGATACACGAACCAGCCGCCACTGAACGGCAGCGAAGTATCGGCGCTGCCCTGCTCCGCGCGCAGCCATTGATCGAGCGAGGAAAGAAATCCGTCCGCCGCATGCGGCCCGGCGAGCGAGCCGTCGGCATGGAGGCTCAGCGACTCACCGGGAAAGGCAAACAGGATGTCGTGACGGCCCAGTTGGCCGCGGGCGGCGCTTTCGAGCAGGTGCGGGTAACGTGCCGGTGCGTGACGGTGCAGTGCAAGCAGGTCGGGCGCGCCGGGAAACTCGCGGATGAAGGTCATCGGAAAGCCGCCATCGAATGCCGCGCGCGGCCGCGAGGCGATGCCTCACAGCCGCGCCAGCGGCAGGGATCAGATCTTGCGGAACACCAGCGAACCGTTGGTGCCGCCGAAACCGAACGAGTTCGAGAGCGCCACGTCAATCTTCATCTCGCGCGCCTGGTGCGGCACGTAGTCGAGATCGCAGCCCTCGTCCGGATTGTCGAGGTTGATGGTCGGCGGCGCCACCTGGTCGCGAATGGCGAGCACCGTGAACAGCGCCTCGACGCCGCCGGCGGCACCGAGCAGGTGGCCGGTCATGGACTTGGTGGAGGACACCGCGAGCTTGCGGGCGTGGTCGCCGAAGGCGCGCTTGATGGCAATGGTCTCGCCCTTGTCGCCCACCTGCGTGGAAGTGCCGTGGGCGTTGATGTAATCGACGTCCTCGGGATTGATGCCGGCGTCGGTCAACGCCGTGACCATGCACTGGCGCGCGCCCTCGCCGTCTTCCGGCGGCGCGGTGATGTGATAGGCATCGCCGCTCTGGCCCATGCCGATCAGCTCGCAGTAGATCTTCGCGCCGCGCGCCTTGGCGTGTTCGTATTCCTCCAGCACCAGCACGCCGGCGCCGTCGGACAGCACGAAGCCGTCGCGGTCCTTGTCCCAGGGACGCGAAGCGCGCTCGGGATCGTCGTTGCGGGTGGACAGCGCGCGCGCCGCGCAGAAGCCGCCGACGCCCAGCGGGGTCGTGGCATGTTCCGCACCGCCGGCAACCATGATGTCGGCGTCGCCGTGCTGGATGATCCGGGCGGCGTGACCGATGTTATGCGTGGCCGTCGTGCACGCGGTGACGATGGCGAGGTTCGGGCCCTTGAGGCCATACATGATCGACAGGTTGCCCGAGATCATGTTGATGATGCTGCCCGGAACGAAGAACGGCGAGACCTTCTTCGGGCCGCCGTGTTCCGCGATCAACAGCGAGGTGTTCTCGATCGAATGAATGCCGCCGATGCCCGCGCCGACCATGACGCCGATGCGCGGCGCGTTTTCGTCATTGACTTCGAAGCCCGAGTCCTTGATCGCCTGCATGGAAGCGGCAATGCCGTAATGGATGAACGGATCCATGCGGCGCGCTTCCTTCGCGGAGATGTACTCCTCGACGTTGAAGTCGCGAACCTCGCCGGCAAGCCGGGTCGGGAAGTTGCTGGCATCGAAATGCGTGATCGGCCGAATGCCGCTCTTGCCGGCCCTGATGTTCGCCCAGGCTTCATCGACCGAATTGCCGACGGGCGAAATGATGCCGAGACCGGTAATGACGACGCGACGTTTGGACAAGGGACACCTCGTTCAGGAAACGATTGGGTTGTTCAGTACTCCAGAAACGCAAACGCCGTTGCCACGATGTGCGGCAACGGCATCCACGTGCGCGCAGTCGATGATCAGCTGTCGCCGAGATGCGCGTTGACGTAATCAATGGCCTGCTGGACGGTGGTGATCTTCTCGGCCTCTTCGTCCGGAATTTCGCATTCGAATTCTTCTTCGAGCGCCATCACCAGTTCGACGGTGTCCAGGGAGTCTGCGCCAAGATCGTCGACGAAGGAGGCTTCCGGCTTGACCTCTTCCTCCTTCACTCCAAGCTGTTCCACGACGATCTTCTTAACACGTTCTTCGACGCTGCTCATGACTAACAAGTCCTCCGATGGTTGCCTTCGAGGCATTGGTCGAATTCGTCCAGTGCCGCTGCGGGCGGTATTGTATTGAAAAGCCTGAAGGCGTGCCACACAAGCGAAAAACGCCTGTTTGAATCACTTTCAAGCCGTTGAAAACCTCACGAAAAATGCCGTTACGGCATGTACATTCCACCATTCACGTTGATGGTTTCGCCGGTGATGTAGGCGGCTCCCGGCGAGGCCAGGAACAGCACCGCCTGGGCGATGTCCTCGGGCTGGCCGAGACGGCCCAGCGGTACCTGCGCAAGCATGGCCTCGCGGTTGGCTTCCGGCAGGTCGCGGGTCATGTCGGTCTCGATGAAGCCCGGCGCGACCACGTTCACGGTAATGCCGCGTGAACCGATCTCGCGCGCCATCGACTTGGTGAAGCCGATGATGCCGGCCTTGGCCGCGCAGTAGTTGGCCTGTCCCGGGTTGCCGATCAGGCCGACCACGGACGCGATGTTGATGATGCGACCCTTCTTCGCCTTCATCATGCCGCGCATCACGCCCTTGCTGAGGTGGAAGATGGAGGACAGGTTGGTGTTCAGGACGTCCTCCCACTCCTCGTCCTTCATGCGCATCAGCAGGTTGTCGCGCGTGATGCCGGCGTTGTTCACCAGGATGGTCGGCGCGCCGAACTCCTTGTTTACGGCATCAAGAAAGCTGTCGATGCTCTCCTTGACGCTGACGTTGAGCACGCGGCCGGCGCCGTCGATGCCCTCGTCCTGGAACATCCTGGAGATGCCTTCCGCGCCTGATTCGGACGTGGCGGTACCGATGACCTTGGCGCCGGCCTTGCCGAGCGCGATGGCGATGGCCCGGCCGATGCCGCGCGAGGCGCCGGTGACGATGGCAAGTTCATTCTGAAGCATTGTCTCCCCCTGTTATCGGTCGGCCGCCGCGACGGCTTCGTCCAGTCCCGCGCGATCCTGCACGGCGATGACGGTCATGTTCTTCTCGATGCGGCGGTTCAGGCCCGCGAGCACCTTGCCGGGGCCGCATTCGACTATACCTTCGACACCGTTTGCCGCGAGGAAGCGCACGGTTTCGGTCCAGCGCACCGGCGAATAGAGCTGCCGGACCAGCGCGTCGCGGATCGCGGCTGGCTCGCTCTCGATGGCCACATCGACGTTGTTGACCACCTTGATCGAAGGCGCGCTGACTTCCGTCTCCGCGAGTCGCGCCGCCAGTTCCTCGGCCGCGGGACGCATCAGCGCGCAATGCGAAGGCACGCTCACCGGCAGCGGCAGGGCGCGCTTCGCGCCGTTCTGCTTGCAGATCTCGATGGCGCGCTCGATGGCGGCGCGGTTGCCCGCGATCACCACCTGGCCGGGCGAGTTGAAGTTCACCGCGCTGGCCACCTCACCCTGCGCCGCCTGGTCGCAGGCGGCCCGAACCTGTTCGTCTTCCAGGCCGAGGATGGCGGCCATCGCGCCCTCGCCCGCGGGCACCGCCCGCTGCATGGCCTCGCCGCGGAACTCGACCAGCTTCACCGCGTCGGCGAAGCGCAGCGCGCCGGCGCAGACCAGCGCGGTGTACTCGCCGAGGCTGTGCCCGGCCATGTACTCGGGGCGATACGAGGCATGCGCCGTGAAGGCGCGCCACACGGCGACGCCCGCGGCCAGCAGCGCCGGCTGGGTGCGCTCCGTGGCGTTGAGCTCGCTTTCCGGGCCTTCCTGCACGAGCTTCCACAGATCGTAACCAAGCGCATCCGACGCTTCCGCGAAGGTTTCGCGCACCACCCCTTCGGCTTCCGCAAGCTCGGAAAGCATGCCGAGCGATTGCGAGCCCTGGCCAGGGAATACGAAAGCAAGATTCATGGGCTCCCCTTGAGACTTCTGGTTCTGTTGGCCCCGTCGACCGGAGCGAAGCCGCGGATTCTACCAGCGGCCTGCCGCTCAATGCACCGGCCGATTCGCCCCGCCTGCGGCGAGCACCCTGCCCGCACGCCAGCTCACGGCAGCCATCACGCCACCGATGCCGCCGTACCAGTGGGCAGCAACCACCACCGGCCCGCCGGCGGCCTCCGCCGTGAACGGCAGCGCTCCAGCCCATTGCTCCCAGAGCAGCTTCGCGACCACCACGGCGACCAGGAACCAGCGCATGCGCCGCTCCAGGCCGTCGTCCAGCAATGCCGCGCCCAGCAGCAGGCCGTGCAGCACGCCGGAAAGTCCCACGTACCACTCGAGCTGCGGCTCCAGCAGCCAGAAGCCAAGGTCGATGGCGAACACGGAGACGAACAACAGCCAAAGCCACTGGAGTGCGGCCAGGCCAGGCGCGAACACCCAGGCGATCAAGGCAAGGCCGGCGAGGTTGAGCAACAGGTGAGAAGAACCAAGATGCACCAGGTGGCCGGTCAAAAGCCGCCATGGCTGCTCAAGGAGAAACACGCGTTCATAGCGCAGCTCCGGACTGGCCGGACCACCGCTGATCGACAGCAGCGCGCTCGTTGAACCGAGCGCGAACAGCGGCCATATCGCGATCAACTTGCGGGTAAACCCCCAGGCAAAGGCATTTGTCATTTTGTGTATGATTCCGACTTCGAGAACTTGACGGCGCAACACACCGAGGACTCATGAACAGACACATTCAACGCGGCTTCACGCTCATCGAGATCATGGTGGTGATCGTGATCCTGGGCATCCTGGCGACGGTGGTCGTACCGCGCATCATGGACCGGCCCGACCAGGCGAAGATCGTCAAGGCACAGTCCGACATCCGCGCGATCGAGGCGGCACTCAATCTCTATCGCCTTGACAATTTCAACTATCCCACGACCGACCAGGGGCTTGAAGCCCTGGTGCGCAAGCCGAGCGGCAGCCCCGAGCCGCGCAACTACAAGGCCGGGGGCTACCTCGACCGCTTGCCGAAGGACCCCTGGGGCAACGATTACCAGTACCTCAATCCCGGCCGCCGCGGCCAGATCGACATCTTCTCCTACGGCGCCGACGGCCAGCCGGGCGGCGAAGGCATCAACGCCGACATCGGCAACTGGTCGGAAGGCTGACCTGCCTGACCGTGGCCAGGACCCAAGTCAGCACGCGCAGACGTGATGGCGGCTTCACGCTGATCGAGGTCCTGGTCGTCATGGTGCTCATGACGGTGCTCACCGCCGCCGCCATGACGACCATCAACTACATCATCCGCGACGATGATGCGAAGACCGAGGCGCGGCGCATCGCCGCGCTGATCCGGCTTGCCAGCGAGGAGGCCCTGCTCACCGGCCGCGAGCTCGGCCTGCGCATCGACGCGGAGCAGCTGCGCTTCTACGTCTTCGAGGACGAAACCGGCCGCTGGCTGGTGCTCGATGCCGATGACACCTTCCGTCCCCGCCCCATCCCCGAACACCTCGACCTCGACCTGGTGCTGGAAGGCCAGGCCGTGCAGCTGGCCGCGGCGGCATCCGCCCCGGAAGGCGAGGACGACGTGATGTACACCGCGCCGCAGCTGATGTTCCTCTCCAGCGGCGAGGCCACGCCATTCACCCTCACCATCCGCGAGCCGGGCGCCGAGAGCTGGGTACTGGAAGGCGACCTGCTCGGCCGCGTCAGCCTCGAGGCGCTGCCATGAAGCGCGTCCGCGGCTTCACTCTCATCGAAATCCTGGTCGCGCTCGCAGTGGTCGGCATGGGGCTGGCGGCACTGATCACCGCCTCGGGACGCTCGACGCGGAATGCCGCCGAGCTGCGCGACCGCACCTACGCCAATTGGGTGGCCCGTAATGTACTGACCGAGATCCGCCTGGAGCAGGAAGCGCTGGGCACCGCCACGCGGCGCGGCGAGGAAGAGCTGGGCGGCGAGACCTGGGCCTGGGAAGCGGAGATCCGCGAGGCGGGCATCCCGGTGCTGCGCCAGATCCTGGTCCGCGTCGGCCGTCCCGGTGCGGACGGCAGCATCGTCACCATCTCCGGCTTCCGCCTTAACGAGCCGCAGGCCGTGCTCCGGCAGGCGCCGCGGGAAGAGGAACAGGAATGAAGGCGGCGCGCGGTTTCACGCTGCTGGAAATTCTGGTCGCGATGGCGATCTTCGCGGTCGTCTCGGTGCTCGCCTACGGCGGGCTGGCCTCGATCAGCCGGCAGTTCGAGGTCACCAGCGACGCCCAGGCCCGCCTGCAGGAAATCCGCCGCGGCGTGGCGCTGATCGAACGCGATCTCATGCAGTTCGTGAACCGCCCGGTGCGCGATGCGTTCCAGGGCGAGCTGCTGCCGCCGCTGCGCGGCGGCGTCGACGTGGACATTCCGCTGGAGCTGACCCGCGCCGGCTGGCGCAATCCCACCGGCATGCCGCGCCCCACCCTGCAGCGCGTCGCCTGGCAGCGCATCGACGACCGCCTCGAACGCCTGCACTGGATCGTGCTGGACCGCGCGCAGGATGCCCAGCCGGTGCGCCTGGAGGTGCTCGACGGCGTGACCGGCTTCGAGCTGCGTTTTCTCGATGCTTCCGGCGAGTGGCAGGAACAATGGCCGCCGCTGGACGGCGGGCTGATGGCGGACGCGGAAAATGCGCGCCGCGGATTCGAGACCTGGATCGCGCCCATCGGCATCGAATTCGTTCTTGAGCTGGAAGACGCCGGCCGCATCCGCCGCCTGATCGAGTTGCCGAAGCCATGAAGACGACAGCCTCACAACGTGGCGCCGCGCTGATCGTCGCACTCGTGATCGTCGCCATCGCGACCATCCTCGCGACCACGCTGGTGTGGCAGAACCACCTCGAACTGCGCCGCACCGCCAACCAGCTGTTCGGCAGCGAGGCGCATGCCAACCTGCTCGGCATGGAGGACTTCGCCCGCTTCCTGTTCACCGAGGACAATCCCGACTTCGACCATCTCCAGGAACCGTGGGCGGAACAGGGGGTGGTTTTCCCCATCGAGGGCGGCCTGCTGACCGGCGACATTGTGGACCTGCAGTCACGCTACAACATCAACAACCTGATCAACTGGGAGGAAGGCGCCGCCAGCGAGACGGAAGTCGAGCGCTTCCGGCGCCTGCTCGCCGCACTGGGACTGGACGAACGGCTGGCTGTCTCCATCGTCGACTGGCTGGACCGCGACCTGGAGCCGACGGGCTTCGATGGCGCCGAGGATGACTACTACTCGCGCTTCGTGCCCGCCTACCGCACGCCCAACCGGCCGTTGTGGCATGTGAGCGAGCTGCGCCAGGTCGCGCACATGACGCCCGAGCAGTTCGCGGTGCTGGAGCCGTACATCACCGCCCTGCCACCGGGGGGCAAGGGCGCGGAGATCACCAGGGTCAACATCAACACGGCGCCGCCCGAACTGCTGGTGGCGCTGGACGAGGAACTCGATCCGGCGCTTGCGGCGCAGATCGTCGAACTGCGCGCCCAGGCGGGATTCGAGAGCCTGGATGGACTCGGTTACCTGAACTACTCGCCGCCGCCGGACGTGTTCTCGGTCAACTCGAACTGGTTCCGCCTGCGCGGCATCGCTGAAATTGGATCGTCACGTTTAACCATGTACAGTGTCCTGCACCGCGACACCCAGGCCGGCACGGTGCGCATCCTGTACCGAAGCTTCGGAACGCCTTGATGGAAAAACTCGTTCTCTGGATCACGGACATCCCGCCAAGGACCGCCCGCTGGCTGGTGCTCGACGGCAACGGCAATCGCGTGGGCTTCCCGCAGCAAGGCGCGCTTAAGGATGCCGCGCCGCTGGCCGCGAACCGCCGCGTGTACGTGCTCCTGCCCGGCGAACGCATTCTCGCCACCGCCGCCACCGTCCCCGGCCGCAATGCCGCCCGCGTACTGCAGGCCGCGCCCTATGCCCTCGAGGAAAACCTCGCCGGCGATGTCGAAAGCATGCACGTCGCGCTCACCCACCGCGGCAGCGACAGCCGCAGCGAATTCCTGGTGACCGACCGCGACTGGCTGGCGAATTGCCTCGCGGAACTCGACGATGCCGGCATCACCGCCGATGCCGCCTGGCCGGATTACCTCAGCGTGCCGGCTGACGCCAATGGCGAACACTGGCTGATCACGGCGGAAGAACGCCTGCTGGCGCGCAAGGGCTGGCAGGGCTTCGCCGTGCCGGCCGCGGATGCCACGCTGCTGTACAGCCATCGCAACGACGAGCTGCCGCTGCGGCTCACGCTGGTCGGCGAACAACCGGCACCGCTCGGCCTGGAGGAACTCGAAAGCGCACGTTTCGAGGATGATGCACGCGTCTTCACCGAACTCGCAGCGACCGTGACCGCGCTGCCGGGCGCGGGACTGCTGCAAGGCGCGTTCCGCCGCAAGCGCGAATCGGCCGAGTGGAAACGCTGGCGCTGGCCGGCCGCGGCGGCGATCGCGTGGCTGGTGATCGGCGCGCTGACCTTCGGCCTCGATACCTGGCGCCTGAAGCGCGAAGTGGATTTCCTTGATCGCACCAAGGCGGAGCTCTTCAACCAGGCCCTGCCCGGCCGCCGCATGGTGCAGGGACAGGAGCGCTATCTCATGGAACAGGCGCTGAACGTCGGCGGCGGCGCGCAGAGCGAGTTCCTGCTGCACCTCGGGCACGTTGCGCAATCCCTGCAGGGCATGAGCAACGCGCGCCTCAACGGCTTCAGCTATCGCAACCAGCGGCTGGAATTCAGCGTGACCGTCCCCGACGCCCAGTCCCTGGAACGGCTGCGCGATGCGCTCGCCCAGCAATCCGGCCGCGACGTGGCCATCGAATCCGCCAACAGCACCAGCGGCGGGCTGGAAGGACGCATCATGATCAACGGAGGCGCGTGATGGCGATGCTGGAAACGCTGCGCAACAGGCTGCAGGCGATGGAACCGCGCGAACGCATGATGCTCATCGTCGGCATCATCGCCGTCGTGATCACCGTCCTTTACCTCGCCGTGATCGAACCGCTGGCCAACTATCGCGCGCAACTCGAAAGCGGCGTGCAGGCCAGGCGCGAGCTGGTCTCGTGGATGCGCGGCGCGAGCAGCGCAATCCGGGCCCGCGGCCCGGCCGCCGCGCTGGCGCCCGCCAGCGACGGCTCGCTGCTCGCCATGGCCGACTCCTCGGCGCGCGCCGCCGGCATGAGCGGCGCCCTGCGCCGCATCCAGCAGGACGGCAGCGATGCGGTGCGGATGCGCTTCGAGGGCGCGAGCTTCGACACCATGATCGGCTGGCTGGACGGGCTGGAGAAACGTCACGGCATCGCCGTGCGCGAGATGACCGTGGATCGCGCCGAAGGCGCGGGCCTGGTGAACGCCTCGCTCACCCTGGAAAGAAAAGGTTCCTGATGCGTCCCTGGAAGATCGCGCTCCTTGCCATCCTCGTTTTCCTCGCCGGCCTGGTCGCGCTGTTCCCGGCCTCGCTGGCGGTGCGCTGGTTCCTGCCGGAAATCCCGGGGCTGGTGCTGGGCGCCGCCGAGGGCTCCGCGTGGAATGGCCGCGTCGATGGCGTCGAGTACAACGGCTGGAATGCCGGCAACCTGCACTGGTCGCTGAATCCGCTCGGCCTACTGCTGCTGCGCGCGGATGCCGACCTGCGGCTTGCAAGAACTGGCGGCGAGATCACCGCCGAGGTGAAGGCAGGCATGGGCGGCAGCGTCCTCATCGAAAACCTGCGTGGCACGCTCACCGTCGCGGACCTTGAAAACGCTCGCCTCGTGCCGCCCAACTTCGCCACGGGCGAGCTGGTGCTGAACGTGGAAAGCCTCATGCTCGAGGATGGCCGACCGATAAGCGCTGCAGGGAGAATCGGTCTTGTCCGGCTGCAATCGCCGCTGCTGCCGCGCGTGGCGCTGGGAGATTACGCCGGCGAGATCAGCACGCCGGAGGCCGGCAACATCGTGCTGCGCTTCAATGAACTCGAGGCGCCGCTGCAGGTGCGTGGCGACGCCACGCTCGACGCCAACGGCAGCTACCGGGTCGCGGGCAGGATCACGCCGCTCGCCGCCACGCCCGAGCAGATCCGCCGCGGCCTCGTGTTCCTCGGCTCGCCGGACAACAGCGGCGCCTATCCCTTTTCCTTCCAGGGCACGCTCTAGGAAGAGCCGTTCTCCAGCCCCTTCTGCTGCTTCGGAAAGCCGGCCAGCGGCGCGAGCTCCTCGCGGTCGCGCTGGAAGGTGGGCGGCGACAGCAGGTACGCAAGCAGGAGCTTTCCCAGCGATTCCAGCGATTGCAGGTGGCAGCGCTCCCAGCCATGGGTGGCATCGGTGCCGAAGCACACCAGCGCGGTGCGGATGTCGTTGCCGGCGTCGATCGCCGAGGCGCTGTCGGAGTGATAGAAGCGGAACACGTCGCGCGTGTGATAGATGTGAAACTGCTCGCACAGGCGCAGCAGCTTGTGGGTGAGATGAAAATCGAACGGACCGGACGAGTCCATCATCGCGATGGTCACGCCGCGTTCGGAACTGTTCTGCTCGGGCGCGAGCGTGGCGGTGTCGATGGTCACCATCTCGGCCACGTCCTGGTGCAGGACGTGCGAAGCGCCCGAACCGACTTCCTCGCTCACCGTGAACAGCAGGTGCGTGGTCAGCGGCAGCGTCGCATCGCAATCGCGCAACGCCTTGGCCACGGCAAGCACCACCGCAACGCCCGCCTTGTCATCGAGGTGGCGCGCGTTGATGTAACCGGCGCTGTCGATCTCGGGCTGCGGGTCCACCGCCACGTAGTCACCGACATTGATCCCAAGCCGTTCGAGATCCGCGCGTGATTCCGAGGGCTCGTCGATGCGCACCTCGACGTTGGACCACTTGATCGGCAGCTTGTCCACTGCGTCGCCATAGGTATGTCCTGAGGCCTTCAGCGGCAGGATGGTGCCGCGGTAACGGCGGTTGTCGGTGAAGATGGTGACGCGGGCGCCTTCCGCGAAACGCGCCGACCAGGTGCCCACCGGGACGACTTCCAGGCGGCCGTTCGGCTTCAGCCACTTCACCATGCAGCCGATGGTGTCGAGATGTGTCACCACTGCACGGTCGGGGCGCTCCTGCTTTCCGGTGATGTTGGCGCGAATCGCACCGCGGCGCGTGACCTCGAAGGGAATGCCGAGCTCCTCCAGCCGCCTGCCGGTGTAATGCACGATCTCGTCCGTGAAGCCCGTCGGGCTCGGGATGTCGAGCATTTCGAGCAGCAGGTGGCGCGCATAGGCGCCGTCGAGCACGGGAAGCTTCATGACATCCCCTGCGCTGTCTGCGGAAACAGCAGGTCCACGAAACGCTCCGCAGTCGGCTGCGGCTCGTGGTTGGCGAGCCCGGGGCGCTCGTTGGCTTCGATGATGACGTAATTCTTCGCATCCGGCGCAGGCACCAGGAAGTCGAGTCCCACCACCGGAATCTGCAACACCCGCGCCGCCTTTTCCGCCGCGCGCCGGCAGGCCTTGCCGAGCTCCCCGGTGACGTCATGAATGGTGCCGCCGGTATGCAGGTTGGCGGCGCTGCGCACCCTCAGGAGCTCGCCCTCGGGAAGGATGTCATCGAGCTCGTAGCCGGCGCGGCGCACGCTGCGTACCGTTTCCTCGTCCAGCGGGATGCGGCTCTCGCCGCCGGTGGCGGCGAGGCGGCGGCGGCTCTGGCGATCGATCAGTTCGCGGATGCTGTGCAGACCCGTACCGATGACCTGCGGAGGCCGTCGCACGGCGGCCGCCACGACGCGATAGCCGATGACGATGACGCGCAGGTCCTCGCCCTGCACGAACTCCTCCAGCATCACCTCGGAGCCGTAACGCTTCGCCGTCTCGATGGCGGCTTCCAGTTCCTCCTCGGTGCTCACGCCCGCGCTCACGCCCTGGCCCTGCTCGCCGCGCGCCGGCTTGACGACGATGCTGCCATGACGTCTCAGGAAGGCGAGATTGTCCTCGCGCGAGCCTGCCTTGCGATGCCGCGGCACGCGCAGCCCCGCCTTCTCGAGCAGCCTTGCGGTGACCAGCTTGTTGTCGCAGCGACTCATCGCGATCGCCGAGGTGAGTTCCGACAGCGACTCGCGGCAGGTGATGGTGCGGCCGCCGAACGACAGCGAGAAATAGTTGTGTTCGGCGTCGATGACCGAGACGGCGATGCCGCGGCGGCGCGCCTCGTTGATGATGATCATCGAATACGGATTGAGCTTGGCCGTGGGTTCGGGCCCCATGAACAGGCGTTCGTTGATCGGGTTCTTGTGCTTGACGCAGAACACCGGCACGCGCACGAAACCGAGTTTCTCGTACAGCGCGATGGCCTGGGTGTTGTCATGCAGGACCGAGAGATCGACAAACGCGCGTCCGCGCGCGAGATAGTGATCGGCAAGCTGCGCTACCAGCATCTGGCCGATCCCGGGATGTGCCGCCTGCCCGTCTACCGCCAGGCACCACAGGCTGGAGCCGTTCTCCGGGTCGTCGAAGGCGTGCACGTGATCCACGCCGGTGACCGAACCGATCACCCGGCCGTCCTGCATGTCCTCCGCGAGAAAGTAGGTGAGCGTGCGCGACAGCCGGTTTTCCCAGATGAACTCGGGATCGACTTCCACCATGTGCCGCTGCGCGTAGAGACGATTGATGGCGGCGGCATCCTCGTAGGTCCGCAGCCGGCGGATGCGATAGCTCGGCGGCGCGTGGTACACCGAGCGCCAGTTGAACAGCCACAGGCGATAGGTGTGCGACGGATCGAGAAACAGTTCCTGCGGCGCCAGCGACAGCACCACGTGCGGATCGCGCAGGTACAGGGCGATGTCGCGCTGCCCGGGGCGTTCCTCGCACAGCGTGCGTGCGATCTCGCGGTTGTCCGTGAAGGTGTGCGCGAAGATCAGCCGGCCCCAGCCGCAATCCACCACCACGTTCCGCGGCAGGTCGCCGCCCTGGTCGCGCCACGGATGAAAGGCCGGCGTTGCCGTGCGCTGGATGCGGTGTTCTGAATGGCGTCTGGGCATTTGCTTACAGGCCGTTGGCTTGCAGCCAGTACTCGAGCAGCGCGACCTGCCAGAGCTTGGAGCCGCCGAGCGGCGTGATGTGCCGGTCGGGATCCTGGAAAAGCTCATCGACGTACTCGCGGCGGAAGATGCCGCGCTCCCGCGCCGCGCGCGAGTTCATGATGTCCTGGAGAAAGTCGCGGTACGGGCCGCGGATGTACTTCAGCGCGGGCACCGGGAAATAACCCTTCGGCCTGTCGATCACGTCATGCGGAATCACCTTGCGCGCAGCCTCCTTCAGCACGTGCTTGCCGCCGCCGCCCACCTTGAAGCCGGCCGGCACCCTGGCCGCCAGTTCCACGAGTTCGTGATCCAGGAACGGCACGCGCGCTTCCAGCCCCCAGGCCATGGTCATGTTGTCGACGCGCTTCACGGGATCATCGACCAGCATCACCGTGGTATCGAGCCGCAACGCGCGATCGATGGTGCTGTCCGCGCCCGGAAGCCTGAAGTGGTTCTCCACGAACTCGCTGCTGTAATCCTCGCTCACCAGCTCCGGCATCAGCACCCGCTGCATTTCCTCGTGAGTGCGATCGAAGAACAGCCGCCTGTAATCCGCGACCCCCGCGCCTTCCTCCATCAGCGACGGATACCAGTGATAGCCGCCGAACACCTCATCGGCGCCCTGCCCGCTCTGCACCACGCGCAGGTGCCGCGAGACCTCGCGCGACAGCAGGAAGAATCCAACGGCATCGTGGCTGACCATGGGTTCGCTCATCGCGCCCACGCAGCCCGGCAAGGCTTCCAGCAATTCATCCGAGCCGATGAAGAAACGATGATGATGCGTGTGGTAATGGTTGGAGACCGCGTCGGAGTAATGGAACTCGTCGCCGCGCTCGCCGCCGGCGCTCTCGAAACCGACGGAAAAGGTCTGCAGGGCCTCGTGCCCCGCCTCGTGGATCAGCGCGGTCACGAGGCTGGAATCCAGCCCGCCGGAAAGGAACACGCCGACATCGACATCAGCGACCAGCCGCCGACGCACCGCCGTCCGCAACCCGTCCAGCACGAGCTCGATCCATTCCTCGAAGCTGCGCTCCGGCTCGTCGTGCTCGTAGTTGACCCGCCACCAGGTCTCCTGGCGGCGATTGCCCTCGGCATCGATGCACAGCCAGGTGGCCGGCGGCAGCTTGCGCACGCCGCGCAGTATGGTGTGCGGCGCAGGCACCACGGAGTGGAAGCTCATGTAGTGATGCAGGGCGACCGGATCGATGGAAGTGTCCACGCCGCCTGCCTGCAACAGCGCGGGCAGAGTCGAGGCGAAACGCAGCCCGTCATCGATCTCCGCGTAATACAACGGCTTGATGCCGAGCCGATCGCGCGCGGCGAACACGCGCCCGCTTTCGCGCTCCCAGATAACGAAGGCGAACATGCCGTGGAAGCGCTGCAGGCAATCCGGCCCCCAGCAGTGCCAGGCCTTGAGGATGACCTCGGTATCACCCTTGGAAAAGAACCGGTAACCCTCGCCCTCCAGTTCCCTGCGCAGCTCGAGGTGATCGTAGATGCAGCCGTTGAACACGATGCACAGGCCAAGCTCCGGGTCGAACATCGGCTGCGCGGCACAATCGGAAAGATCGATGACCTTCAGGCGCCGATGGCCGAAGCTGATCTTGTTGTAGCTCACCAGCCCGCCGCCGTCCGGCCCGCGCGTGCCCAGCACCGACATCATGCGCGTGACCGCGGCAATATCCGCCGCGCCGTTGAATCTGATTTCTCCGGTGATTCCGCACATCACTCCACATCGATATTGGTCATGAACGGTAATGATGATGCCCCGTGCTCGCGGGTACGCTCCGGCAATCGATGTAAGGCGCATCAAATTTGACGACGCGCAGTATTCACGCCTGATGCTTGTCCGCCGCAAAAGAAGCCCTATTCAAGCTTGAGCGCTTGCGCGCGCCGCCCACCAAAGGAGAGCGCTCATGGCTTCACCTGCTTCCGTCAACAGCGTGCTCGCCGGCCTGCCAGGACTGCTGCCGGAGCTGGAGTCGCTTTACAAGGACCTGCATGCCCAGCCGGAGCTGTCGCTGCAGGAGGTGGGTACCGCGAACATCGCCGCCGAGCGTCTGCGTGCGGCCGGATATGAAGTGACGACCGGCATCGGCAAGACCGGCGTCGTCGGCCTGTTGCGAAACGGCGAGGGCCCGACGGTCATGCTGCGCGCCGACATGGACGCGCTGCCGGTGCAGGAACTGACGGGACTTCCCTACGGCAGCAAGGTGACCGCGACGGACCGCGACGGCAACACGGTTCACGTCATGCACGCCTGCGGCCATGACATGCACGTCACCTGGCTCACTGGCGTCGCCGCGCTGTTCGCGCAGGCACGCGATGCCTGGCGCGGCACGGTAATGGCCGTGTTCCAGCCCGCCGAGGAAACCGCCGAAGGCGCGCGCGCCATGATCGATGACGGCCTGTTCGATCGCTTTCCGAAACCTGCAACGGTACTTGCTCAGCACGTGATGACCGGCCCTGCCGGCCACCTCGCCGGGCGTCCCGGCACCATGTCCTCCGCCGCAGACAGCTTCGAGATCCGCATGTTCGGCCGCGGTGCACACGGTTCCATGCCACAGGCGAGCATCGATCCGGTGGTGATGGCAGCCGCGACAGTGATGCGCCTGCAGACCATCGTCTCGCGCGAGCTGGCACCCGCGGAGCAGGCGGTGGTCACCATCGGCGCGCTGCAGGCCGGCAGCAAGGAGAACGTGATCCCTGACGAGGCGGTCATCAAGCTGAACATCCGCACCTACGACGAGGACGTGCGCCAGCGCGTGCTCGCCGCCATCGAGCGCATCGTCAACGCCGAGGCGGCAGCCGCGCGCGC
>JAJUFS010000071.1 GCA_029263725.1 Gammaproteobacteria bacterium
AAGAAAAAGCCCCGTCGCGACGGGGCTTCGTTTCATTTCTTCGGCTTCACCGGCTGGTTGTTCTCGTGAGAACGCTTCTTGCCATACGTTCCCCGCCAGATCTTGCCGCGGCGTGTCTTCCGGTCTCCCGCGCCCATGCGTTACTCCTCGTCTTATCTGTCATCAAAACGAAAAACAAAGAATGGAAGCGTGACTTTCCGTCACGGGCGCGAATTTTCAGAAAGGCTTCCGGGAATTTCAACACGCGCGCAGAATGCGGCCAGGAGGAGAGAACCATGTGGCATGTGCTGATGTTCGCGTTGCTCGCGGCCCCTGTGGCCGAATCCGCGTCCGTGGAAGGGCTGGCCTGGCTGGCGGGCTGCTGGGCGCAGCGCCGCGACGGCTTCGTCTACGAGGAGCAATGGATGGAGCCTGCCGGCGGGGTGATGCTTGGCATGAGCCGCACGCTGGCGAACGGCCGCCTCGTGGGCACCGAGTTCCTGCGCATCGAGGTGTCGGAGGGCAGCCTCCGTTACACGGCACTGCCTTCGGGGCAGGCACT
Source organism: Gammaproteobacteria bacterium (assembly GCA_029263725.1). GTDB lineage: Bacteria > Pseudomonadota > Gammaproteobacteria > Natronospirales > JAJUFS01 > JAJUFS01. Next base: position 542 of record JAJUFS010000071.1, read on the forward strand.
CACGGTGTTCACGCTGCGCAGCCTGGAAGGGCAGCGGGCGGTGTTCGAGAACCTGGAACACGATTTCCCGCAGCGGATCATCTACCGGCGGGACGGGGAGGCGCTCACCGCGCGCATCGAGGGCGAGCGTGACGGGCGCGCCCGTGCCGTCGATCTTCCGATGCGACGCGAAGCCTGCCTCAGCCCCGCAGCATCCTGAGCGCGCCCTTGAGAAAACGCCACAGGCCGTGCACGCGGCGCGCGAGGCTGCTGCCGTGCGCGGCGTCGATGGCGCCCTTCAGGCCCTCGATCGTCGAACTTTCGTACGGGTACCACCAGTAGCCGCGCGCCAGCCGGTCGAGCCGGTCGCGCACGATCACCTGCGGTTCGGTGACTTCCTCGAAGGCGAATTCGCCATGGCCGCGGCTGCCGCCGGAAGCTCCGCCGCCGCCCCAGGGCGTCTCGGCCATGCCATGGGACATCAGGTGGTCGTTGATGGTGACGGCGCCGGCCTTGAGCCGGCGGGCAATGGCTTCGGCCCGTCGCCGGTCGCGCGACCATACCGAGGCGGTGAGCGCGTAGATGGAATCGTTGGCGAGGCGCACGGCCTCGTCCTCGCCGTCGAAGGGCATCACGCCCAGCACGGGTCCGAAGGTTTCCTCCCGCATCAGGCGCATCGCGTGGCTGACGTCCACGACCACGGTCGGTGCGATGAGCTGCGGATGCGGCTCGGCGATCCGCCCCTGCGCGAAGATGCGCGCGCCTTGCGCCAGCGCTTCCTCCAGCTGCGAGCGCACCGTTTCCACCTGGCGGGCGGTGGTGAGGGCGCCGAGGTCGCTGTCGGCGCGGGCAGGGCCGTAGAGGCGCAGGGTTTCCACGCGGGCCTTGAGTTCCTGCAGGAAGGGCTCGTAGACGCGCCGGTCCACGTAGACCCGTTCCACGCCGGCGCAGGACTGCCCGGCATTCTGCACGCCTGCCCAGACGGCGCCGTGGGCGGCGCGGTCAAGGTCGGCGTCGTCCAGCACGATCATCGGGTCCTTGCCGCCGAGTTCCAGCGATACCGGCTTGAAATGTTCGGCGGCGCGCGTTGCCAGCCAGCGGCCGACGCGCACGCTGCCGGTGAAGAACAGCTTGTCCACGCCGCCGGCTTCCAGCATCACCTCGCCGCACACCGGCCCGTCGACGATGACGTGATGAAAGACGTCCGCGGGAATGCCTGCGGCCGCCACTGCCTCGGCGATGAACTCGCCCACGGGCAGGGTCTCCGGGGCGGTCTTGAACACCACGCTGTTGCCGGCGAGCAGGGCGGGGACGATCTCGTGCATCGGGATGCCGAGCGGGTAGTTCCACGGCGAGATCACGCCGATCACGCCGCGCGGCCTGCGGTACAGGGTGCTCTGCTTGTTGGCGAGGAAGATCGTGCCCGGCGCCAGGCGGCGCGCACGCAGGTGTTTCGCGGCATGCCGGCAATACCAGGCGTTGGAGAACACTGCGGGCGTGAGGTCAAAGGCGAACGCTTCCAGGCGCGTCTTGCCGGTGCAGGCGGAGATGATTGCCGCTGCGCGGTCGGCGTTGGCGGCGAGGAAGGCCCGCAGCCGGTCGATGTGACGGCGGCGCTCGGCCAGCGGCAGCGCGGCCCAGGCAGGCTGCGCCGCGCGGGCGCGGCGGATCACGGCGCGCAGTTCGTCCGCGCCGATTTCCTGGTAGCTGCCGAGCGGCTCGCCGGTGAAGGGATTGCGGACTTCGATGCTCATGGGCCCGCCCTGGGAAGGAGAAAGGGGCCTGCCGTGGCAGGCCCCTCGAGGCTTCAGATCTTCTGGCCGGCCAGGTACATCCAGGTCTCGACCACCGTGTCCGGGTTCAGCGACACGGACTCGATGCCCTCGTTCAGCAGCCATTCCGCGAGATCCGGGTGATCCGACGGACCCTGGCCGCAGATGCCGATGTACTTGCCACGCTTGCGGCAGGCCTGGATGGCCATGGACAGCAACGCCTTGACGGCGTCATTGCGCTCGTCGAACAGGTGCGCGATGAGGCCCGAGTCGCGGTCCAGGCCCAGGGTGAGCTGGGTGAGGTCGTTGGAGCCGATGGAGAAGCCGTCGAACAGGTCCAGGAACTGGTCGGCGAGCAGGGCGTTGGAAGGCAGCTCGCACATCATGATCAGCTTCAGGCCGTTCTCGCCGCGCTTCAGGCCGTTGGCCTCCAGCAGCTCGACCACCTGGCGGCCTTCGTCGACGGTGCGCACGAACGGGATCATGACCTGCACGTTGGTCAGGCCCATCTGGTCGCGCACCTTCCGGAGCGCCTTTACCTCCAGCTCGAAGCACTCCCGGAAATGCTCGGAGACGTACCGCGAGGCGCCGCGGTAGCCGATCATCGGGTTCTCCTCGTGCGGCTCGAACTGGCGGCCGCCGAGCAGGTTGGCGTACTCGTTGGACTTGAAGTCGGACATGCGCACGATCACCGGCTCCGGCGCGAAGGCCGCGGCCAGCGTGGCGATGCCCTCGGCGAGCTTGTCCACGTAGAAGCTCACCGGGTCGGCGTAGCCCGCCGTCTGGCGCCGGATCTGCGCCTGCAGCTCGGGATCGAGCCGGTCAAAGTTGAGCAGCGCCTTGGGATGCACGCCGATCATCACGTTGATGATGAACTCCAGGCGCGCAAGGCCGATGCCCTTGTGGGGCAGGGCGGCGAAGGAGAACGCCCGGTCGGGGTTGGCGACATTCATCATGATCTTCAGAGGAATGTCCGGCATGTTATTGAGCGCAATCTCTTTTTTCTCGAAATCGAGCGCGCCTTCATAGATGTAGCCGGTGTCGCCCTCGGCACAGGAAACGGTGACCTTGGCGCCGTCCGGGATGCGGTCGGTGGCGTCACCGCAGCCCACCACGGCGGGAATGCCGAGCTCGCGGGCGATGATCGCGGCATGGCAGGTGCGCCCGCCGCGGTTGGTGACGATGGCCGAGGCGCGCTTCATGATCGGCTCCCAGTCGGGGTCGGTCATGTCGGTCACCAGCACGTCGCCGGGTTCCACGCGATGCATGTCGGTGATGGAGGTCAGCACCTTGGCGGTGCCGGAGCCGATGCGCTGGCCGATGGCGCGGCCTTCGGCGAGCACGTTGCCGCGGGCGGCAAGCTGGTAGCGCTCGATGACCTGGCCGGCGCGGGACTGCACGGTCTCCGGACGGGCCTGCAGGATGTACAGCTGGCCGTCGTTGCCGTCCTTGCCCCATTCGATGTCCATCGGGCGGCCGTAGTGCTTCTCGATGATCACCGCCTGGCGGGCCAGCTCGCAGAGCTCCGCGTCGGTGAGCGAGAAGCGCATTCTTTCCTCTTCCGGCACTTCCACGGTCATGGTCGAACGGCCGTGTTCCGCCTCGCCGGAATAGACCATCTTGATGGCCTTGCCGCCGAGGCTGCGACGAAGGATGGGATCCTTGCCAGCGGCGAGCGCGGGCTTGTAGACGTAGAACTCGTCCGGGTTCACCGCGCCCTGCACGACGGTCTCGCCGAGGCCGTAGGCGGAGGTGATGAACACGGCGTCGCGGAAGCCGGACTCGGTGTCCAGGGTGAACATCACGCCCGAGGCGCCGATGTCCGAGCGCACCATCTTCTGCACCCCGGCGGACAGCGCCACCTGGCTGTGATCGAAGCCCTGGTGCACGCGGTAGGCGATGGCGCGGTCGTTGAACAGCGAGGCAAACACTTCGTGCATTGCCTCAATGACATTGTCCAAGCCCTTGATATTCTGGAAGGTTTCCTGCTGGCCAGCAAAGGAGGCGTCGGGAAGGTCCTCGGCGGTCGCGGAGGAGCGCACGGCAAACGAAGCGTCTTCGCCGTACTCGGCGACCAGTGCCTCGTAGGCTTCCGTTACCTCGGCGCGCAGCCGCTCGGGGAAGGGGGTCGCCATGATCCATTCGCGGATCTTGCCGCCGGTCGCGGCCAGCTGGCGGATGTCATCGACATCCAGCGTGGACAGCGCCTCGTTGATCCGGTCGGCCAGGCCCTCATGCCTGAGGAAGTCGCGGTAGGCCTGCGCGGTGGTCGCGAAGCCGCCGGGAACCTTGACGCCGGCGCCGGAGAGGTTGGAGATCATTTCGCCAAGCGAAGCGTTCTTGCCACCGACGCGTTCGACGTCATTCATGCCAAGCGCTTCGAACCGGATAACGTACTTGTCCAAACTTTCCCCCTTGTCAGCGGGCTGTTAAGGTGCGGACGCGCGTGATGTGGCTCGCCGAACCGGCGTCCGGGCCAAAGCGGATTCTACACTCTGGAGCTCAGAAACGATGGAAAATTCCCGAACTGTCTTCTTCGTGTCCGATCGCACCGGCATCACCGCCGAAACGCTGGGACACAGCCTGCTCACGCAGTTCGATGGCAGCCGCTTTCGCCAGGTCACCGTGCCTTTCGTCAGCACTGTGGAAAAGGCGCAGGCCTTCGCCGAGCGCATCAACCGCACTGCGGAAGAAGAGGGCATGGTGCCCATCGTCTTCAGCACGCTGGTGACGGAGGAGGCGCGCAACATCGTTTCATCCGCCAACTGCCTGTTCCTGGATTTCTTCGACGCCTTCATCGGCCCGCTGGAGCGGCATCTCGGCATGAAGTCCTCGCACACCGCCGGCCGCGCGCACGGCATGCAGGACATCGGCACCTACACCACGCGCATCGACGCGATGAATTTCGCGCTCGCCAATGACGACGGCGTCACCACGCGCAACTACGACCGCGCCGACGTGGTGCTGATCGGCGTGTCGCGCTCCGGCAAGACGCCGACCTGCCTGTACCTCGCGCTGCACTACGGCGTGTATGCCGCCAACTATCCGCTGACCGAGGAAGACCTGGAATCGGGCAAATTTCCGCCCGCGCTGCTGCCGTTCAGGCACAAGCTCTACGGACTTACCATCGACGCCATGCGCCTGCAGCAGATCCGCAACGAACGCCGTCCGGACAGCCGCTATGCGTCGATGGTGCAGGTGAACAGGGAGCTGAAGATGGCGGAGGAACTTTTCCGCAAGAACAATATCCCGTTTTTCGATACGACCACGTCTTCCATCGAAGAGATCGCCACCACCATCATTCACGAGACCGGCATCAAGCGGCGTTTCTTCTGAGACGTTTGCAACGTTTTGCGCTTTCCGGCCTGTGCTATTCTCGATGAATGCTCGTGAACATCGACAACCAGCGCATCGAACTGCTCAGGCCTGGCAGTTTCCAGGGCCTGATGGCGGTCTATGAGAGCAACTGGCGGCGGCTGCGGCAGCTCGTCGGCGGCGCGCGCATGCGCGCCTTGCCCGATGCCATCGTCTCCGCCGTTCCCGGCGATCTCGATCTTCACCTGCACGTGCTGGAACGCTCGCCGTACACCACGACCTTTCGCCTGACCTATTTCTTCGACGAGTCCGAGGGCGATGCCGACCCGGACCTGATCGTGCGCGTCTATCACGACGCGCGCATGGCGGAAGCGATGGCCTGCCGCCGCATCCGTCACGCGCACCAGCTGCTTGGCCGTTTCGCGCTGCCCGCGCACGGCGAGATGGCGAAGCGCTGGCAGCGGAACATTCTTCTCAACAAGTGGCTCGAGTATTGCCTCGAGCGCGGTCATTCCTTCGATTTCTGAGTGCGAGGAACGCTGATGACGGAGGTGGCTGAACGCAAGAAGGTCGTGCCCTGGATCCGCTTCCGATCCGAACCGGAGCAGGGAACCGAACAGGTGGATGAAAAGCTCCAGCAGCTGTTCGAGAACCGCAACCAGCTGAAGCGCGAGTACACGAAGGCGTGCGAGGCGCTTGACGCGCTGCGGGCCGAGCACGATGCGCTCGCGAAGCGAAACGCATTCGTGACGTCGCGGCTGCAGGGACTGGAGGCGATGCTTGCCGATCCGCGACGCGGGCAGAGCGCTATCATCTACTACCGCCTCGATGGCCTGTGGAAGCATTGCCGCGGGCTGCTCGAGAAGCGGCGCGCCGAGCTGATCGCCAGGTTCGAGCAGCTCGAGAAGCAGAAGATCCTCGAGATGTTCAAGGCGCAGGCCACCGAGCAGCAGCGCCAGCTGGAGGCGCAGTTCGCGGAAGTCGATGCGCTTTACCAGGAAATGGCCGAGAACCTGAAGGGCCTGCACCAGCAGCTGCGCGCCAGCCAGGGCCTGTGGCACTACTTCCGCCGCAAGCGCCTGCAGCAGGAAGTGCAGCAGGCCGAGGCGCAGGTCGCGCCGGTGGTCGCGAAGCGCGATGCCTGTCTCGCCGAGCTGGAACGCGTGCGCGATCGCGAGCCGCCGCCCTTCAAGGGCCTGAGCGTGCTCGCCAGGCGCGAGATCAACCTGCAGCTGCTGGCCTACGCCCAGTACCTGTACATCCATTTCAGCGAGAACGATTTCTCCACGATGGCGCGGACCACGCAGCTGAAGCAGCCGCACGAGGCCGACTTCGGCAGCGCGCAGGAATGCCTCGGCATGGAACGGCCGCTGCAGGAGGCGATCATGCGCCTGCAGAAGGACGACAAGGCACAGGAAAAACTGCGCCGCCGCGTCGACTACCTGCGCAAGAACGTGCGCTTCAGCGGCAACGGCGACACCGTTCCCGAGGCCGAGAGCCTGAGCCGCATCGTGCTCAGCCTTGGCGGCAGCACGAGCTTCGAGAGCGTGCTCGGCGACCTGCCGGTGAACGTGCTGGAGCTGGGCTACTGGGATGTCGATCAGCTGCTGCTGAAAGGCGAGACGGCGCGAAGCTGAACCGCAGGTCAGGCATGAAGAAGAAAGCCGGGCATTTGCCCGGCTTTTTTCGTTATCGCGTCATGTGGTCGCTTCCGCGGTTCTTCCCGCGGCCTTTCGCCAGACTCGTGGCCCCCAGCGGCCGAGGTCATCGAGCAGCACGTACATCGCCGGCAGCACCAGCAAGGTGATGAAGGTGGAGAACAGCAGTCCGCCGATGATGGCGCGCGCCATCGGGAAGTAGGCCGGGCCCTGTCCACCGATCTGCGTGGTGCTCACCGCGAGCGGGGCGAGACCGACGACCGTCGTCGTCACGGTCATGATCACCGGCCGCAGGCGGTCGCTGCAGCCGCGGCGGATGGCTTCCAGGCGTGGCACGCCCTGGCGCCGCAGCAGGTTGATGTGATCGACCATCACGATGCCGTTGTTCACCACCACGCCCATGAGGATGAGGATGCCGATCATCGCCATGAACGAGAACGTGGTCCCGGTGAGCGCGAAGAAGAAGAACACGCCCGTGATCGAGAACACGATGCCGAGCAGGATGCCGATCGGCTGCAGCACGGCCTCGAATACGCTGGCCATCACGATGAGGATGAGCAGCACCGCGAGCAGCATGTTCTGCAACATGAGGTTCTCGGCCTGTTCGTTGCGGTCGAAGCCTTCGCCGAACTTCCAGTCGTAACCGGCAGGCAGGTGCATGGCTTCCATGAGTTCCTTGATCTTCGGCTGCACGGCTTCCATGGTCGTGCCATCCGTGAGCCCGGCGTTGAGGCGCACCGCGGTAGTGCGGTCGTAGCGCGTGATGCGCGCCGGACCGCGCACAATCTCGAAGTCCGCGATCGTGGAAAGCGTGATGCGCTGGCCCTGCTGTGTCAGCAACGGAATGTTTTCCAGGTCGCTGATGCGCTGCTCGCGCTGGCCGCTGAAGGAAAGGATCACGTCGACTTCACCCGTCGGCGCGCGGAACTCGCGCAGGTTGTGACCGCGCATGGCCACGGCAATGGAACGCGCGACTTCTTCCGTCGACAGGCCGAAGGCGGTGGCGCGTTCGCGGTCCACCGAGACGCGGATCTCGCGATCGCCGCCGGTGGCTTCGGGGCGTACGTCCGTCAGGCCCTCGATGCTCGAAAGCACGCGTGCCACGTCATGCGACAGCTCGAACAGCACCTCGCTGGACTCGCCGCTCAGCTGGATGCTTACCCCGTCCTGGGTGCCGCCCTGGTTGTAGCCGAAGGACGGCTTGCCGATGACGATCTCGGGCAGGCCTTCGCGGATGGCGTCGCGGATTTCCGCAGTGGCCTTCCTGCCGCCCTTGTCGGCATCCCTGAGCAGGATGGTCGACTCGGCGCGGCCGTTGTCGTAGTAGCTGTAGACCGAGTCAATCTCGAACTCGTCCTGGTGCGCGTACAGGTAGGCCTCGACCTCGTTCACGGCACGCTCGACACGCTCCAGTGAATAGGTGCCGTCGAGGTTGTAGCGCATGAACAGCCGGCGGCTGTCTTCCTCCGGGAACATTTCCGTATTGACCAGTGGCGAGGCGATCACCACGACACCGGCGATCATCACGCCGAGGGCTAGCATGAACATCAGCCCGCGATGGCGGAGCGACCAGGGCAGGAAACGGTCGTAGACACCGTGCACGCGGCTCATCCAGCTGTCCGGCCGTTCGCGCGGCAGCGCGAGCCGCGACACCACCATCGGGATGATGGTCAGCGAAATGAACAATGACGCCAGCAGCGACACGATGATGGTGATCGCGACCTGCTCCAGGAAGACAGTGATGTCGATCTTCTCGCCGAACACCATGGGCAGGAAGACGATGATGGAGGTCAGCGTGCCGGCGGTGACGGCGGGCGCCACTTCCTGCGCGCCCATCAGCGTCGCCTTGCGCACGTCGGGAACGTGTTGCCGGCAACGCAGGATGTTCTCCGCGACCACGACGGCGTTGTCGACCAGCATGCCGATCGCCAGCATCAGGCCCATCATGCTGAGGATGTTCAGGGTGATGCCGGCGAAGTACATCACCGCCAGCGTGATGGTGAGCGAGAACGGCACGGCCAGCGTCACCGCCAGCGTGAGGCCGAGATGCCGCACGAACAGATACAGCACGACGATGGAGAGCAGGGCGCCGATGATGCCCGAGCTGAGCAGGTCGGAAAGCGACTGGCGCACGTCGTCCGCAGCGTTGTTGAGGAAGAAGATGCGGATGCCCTGCATTTCCGGCAGCCGGGAAATCTCCTCGAT
>JAJUFS010000137.1 GCA_029263725.1 Gammaproteobacteria bacterium
GCGTGGCGGCGCTCGTAATAGGGAATCTCCTTCGCCAGTTCGCTGACGAACTCGGGACGCTCGGGACGCGGACCCACCAGGCTCATCTCGCCCTTGATGACGTTGAACAGCTGCGGCAGTTCGTCGAGACGCAGCTTGCGCAGCCACTTGCCCGTGCGCGTGACGCGATCGTCATCCACCGTCGCCCAGCGCGCCTTGCCGTCGCCCTCGGCATCCTCGCGCATGCTGCGGAACTTGGTGAGCAGGAAGATCCTGCCGTGGCGGCCGACGCGATGCTGCCGGTAGAACACGCGCGCACGCCAGCCCTCCTCCAGCTTGATGGCGAGCGCACAGCACAGCATCAGCGGCAGCGCCAGCAGGAGGATGAGACTGCCGGCGAAGAGATCGAAGAGGCGTTTCAGCACGCGCCGCGGCAGCGTGTCGCTGAAACCGCCGCGGAACAGCCACCAGCCTGGATCGACGAGTTCCAGCGGAATGCGGCCGCACTCGCGCTCGATGAAGCTCGCCGCCTGCGAAACGCTGACGCCGCGGAAGCGGCACTCGAGCAGTTGCTCCAGCGGCAGCTTCGCGCGGCGGTCATCGACGGCAATGACGATCTCGTCGATGCGGTTCCTTTCGCAGATGGAAGCCAGCGAGGCGCGCGAGTACATCACCTTGCCGGGCCGCAGGCGTACTTCGCCTTCGTCCAGCGGCAGGTAGCCGACCACGTTCAGGCCGCGCCGGTCGCTGCGGCGGCGAAGCCCGGCATCGAAGGCTTCGGCGCGCTTGCCCGCGCCGAGCACCAGCACGTTGATGCGCACGGCGGCGCTGTCGATGAAGCCGCCGACCACGCCTCGCCACACGACCAGCCCCGCCATGCCCGCCGCGGTCACGCCGGTGACGGTGAGCGGATTGACGTCGATGCCGGGCGCGAACTGGATGAACAGCCACAGCAGCATCGCGCCCGCGGCGGCGCCGAGCAGGTACTTGAGCAGGGTGTGCATGCCGTGCTCCCGGCTGCGCACGCTATGCATGCCCAGCGCATGCACGCCGGCGACCATCAGCGCCGAGTACAGCATGGAGCCTGCCACGGTCCAGGCGACGAGACCTGCGCTTTCCTCCAGCGCCTCCGGAGCGGTGCTCGCGAACATGATGTGCAGGGCCACGGCCACCGGCACCAGCAGCGCGAACAGCACGGCCTCTCCCGCCATCAGCCAGATCACGGGGGTCCATACCAGGCTGCGGGGCACTTCGCGGGTCTCCGCCATTCAGTCTCTCCTTGGGTGACAACGAGCAGCCAGCCTAGGTGCTGCGTCACCGCGCTTGAATGCGGCCTATTCCCGTCATGAGCCCTGCGCGCTTCCGGAGCAGCACCTAGCGCGGCGCGGAACTTAATGCGTTTCGCTGAATGGAAGCCCCTTCCCGACTGAATACATTGCGACTCACGGGACCTGTTCCATTTTCCTTACCGCGGCGGCGCCGCGACACCCACGAGCACTTATGAGCATCGAAAACTGCGAGAACTTCAGGATCGAGGACGCGCGCATCTGCGTGGTAGGGCTTGGCTATGTCGGCCTGCCGCTCGCGGTTGCCTTCGGACGGCGGTATCCCACGACCGGCTTCGACATCAATCCGAAGCGCGTCGAGGAACTGCGCGAGGGCATCGACCGCACCCGCGAGGTGACGCGCGAGGAGCTGGAATCCAGCCGGCATCTCAGGTTCGCCTCGGATGTCTCCGGCATCAAGGGCTGCAATGTCTACGTCGTCTCCGTGCCGACGCCGGTGGACCGCCACAAGCTGCCCGACATGCGGCCGCTGGAATCGGCGTCGCGCACCGTGGGCGGCGTGCTTTCCCCCGGCGACATCGTCATCTATGAATCCACCGTCTACCCGGGCGCGACCGAGGAAGTCTGCGTGCCCATCCTGGAGAAGACCTCCGGGCTCAGGTTCAACCAGGAATTCTTCGTCGGCTACAGCCCGGAGCGCATCAATCCCGGCGACCGCGAGCATCGCCTGGAGGACATCGTCAAGGTCACCTCCGGCTCGACGCCGGGCGCGGCGAAGTTCGTCGATGATCTCTATCGCAGCATCATCCGCGCCGGCACGCATCGCACCGCGACCATCAAGGAGGCGGAGGCCGCCAAGGTGATCGAGAACACGCAGCGCGACGTCAACATCGCGCTGATCAACGAGCTCGCCACGCTGTTCAACCGTCTCGGCATCGAGACCAGCAACGTGCTGGCGGCGGCCGGCAGCAAGTGGAACTTCCTGCCGTTCAAGCCGGGCCTGGTCGGCGGGCACTGCATCGGCGTCGATCCCTACTACCTCACGCACAAGGCCAAGGAAGTCGGCTTCCTGCCGGAGGTGATTCTCTCCGGGCGGCGCATCAACGACGAGATGGGCATCTTCATCGCCAACCGCGTGGTGAAGCTGCTCACCCAGCGGCGCGTGCACGTGGTCGGCGCGAAGATCCTGATCCTCGGGCTGTCCTTCAAGGAAAACTGCCCGGACGTGCGCAACACCCGCGTCATCGACATCATCAACGAGTTCCGCGGCTATCACGCCGAAGTGGATGTCTACGACCCCTGGGTGGACCCGGCGGATGCCGAGGAGCTCGGCGACGTGCATCTCATCGACTCGCTGCCGGAGGAGCATTACGACGCCGTCATTCTCGCCGTCGCGCACCGCGAGTTCACCGAGATGAGTGCCGAGGACGTGCTCAGGCTGTGCAAGCCGGATCACGTGATCTACGACGTGCGCGGCGTCCTGCCGCGCGACATCGTCACCGAACGACTCTAGGAGCATCCCATGCGCATCCTGGTTACGGGTACCGCGGGTTTCATCGGCTCGGCCGTCGCCCTGCGCCTGCTGGCGCGCGGCGACGAGGTGCTGGGCGTGGACAACGTCAACGACTACTACGACGTGCGCCTCAAGGAAGCGCGCCTCGCGCGCAATCACCAGTATTCCAACTTCCGCGAGCTGCGCGCCGACATCGCCGATGCGGAGGCCATGCAGCGCGCCTTCGCCGAGTTCCAGCCGCAGCGCGTGGTGCACCTGGCCGCGCAGGCCGGCGTGCGCTACTCGATCGAGAACCCGCGCGCCTACGTCGACGCGAACGTGGTCGGCTTCCTCAACATCCTGGAAGGCTGCCGGCACCACCGTGTCGAGCACCTCGTGTATGCCTCGACGAGCTCGGTGTACGGCGCGAACACGCGCATGCCGTTCTCGGTGCGCGACAACGTCGATCACCCCGTGAGCCTGTATGCCGCGACCAAGAAGGCCGACGAGCTGATGGCGCATTGCTACAGCTGGCTGTATCGCATGCCGGTGACGGGACTGCGCTTCTTCACCGTCTACGGTCCCTGGGGCCGCCCCGACATGGCGCTGTTCCTGTTCACGCGCAACATGCTTGAGGGGAAACCCATACAGATCTTCAACCACGGCCAGCACAGCCGAGATTTCACTTACATCGATGACATTGTGGAAGGCGTGCTCCGCACGCTGGATAATGTTCCGCAGGCGGACGCGGAATGGCGCAGCGACGATCCGGATCCTTCGTCCAGCTCCGCGCCCTACCGCATCTACAACATCGGCAGCAATCGTCCGGTCAGCCTCATGTATTTCGTCGAGGTGCTGGAACGATGCCTGGGCATCCAGGCGGAGAAGGAGTTCCTGCCGCTGCAGCCGGGCGATGTCGGCAAGACCTATGCCGACGTGACCGAGCTGCGCCGCGATGTGGGTTATCAGCCGGTGACGCGCGTCGAAGATGGCGTGGCGCGCTTCGTCGACTGGTACAAGTCCTTCTACGGAGTCAGCGATGAGCAGCCGTCCGACGAGTATGCCTGCAGCCGCTGAGGCGCGCCGCGCAACGGGCAACCTGGCAACGGATCGTGATGACGAGGCCCTGCTGGCCTTCAAGACCATCAGCCGCGCGCTGCTGCCGGCGCCCATCGTGCATGCCGGCGGCCGCGTCGGCGATTTCCAGGAACCGCTGCATCCGGCCGAAGCGCCGTTCGTGAAGGACAGCGTTGCGCGCCGGGTGCGCGAGTTCACCGCGGGACGCGCCTGTGCACGGCGCGTGCTCGCCCGCCTCGGTCACGAGGATGCGCCGGTGCGCATGGGACCGCGGCGCGAACCCTTGTGGCCCGCCGGCGTCGTCGGCAGCATCTCGCACGGCGCGGGCTACTGCATCGCCGCCGCCTGCCGCCGCCAGGACTTCGCCAGCATCGGCGTCGACATAGAGACCAGCAACCCGCTCTCGCCCGCGCTCATGGACCTGGTTTGCACCCCGGGCGAGCGCCTGTGGTGCGAACAACAGGGCAGCGCGCTCGCCGGCCTGCTGGGCAAGTTCGTGTTCAGCATCAAGGAATCGGTGTTCAAGTGCCTGTATCCGGTGTTCCAGGAGGAACTCGAGTTCTCCGACGTGCGCCTGGACATCTCCATGCACGAGGAACGATTCCTCGCCCGCGTCTCGCGCTTCGCGCTCGGCAGCACGGATGACATCA
>JAJUFS010000053.1 GCA_029263725.1 Gammaproteobacteria bacterium
CGTGACCCCGCCGGCCAGGGAAATACCGCCTTCGCCCGAATCAGGCCACGTCCCTACCTCAGATCAGGGAATCTCAGGACACGTGATATCCCTTATAAGGATTTCCCCTATGGTCTGAGTCGTTTTCCTTTGACATGGGAAAAAAGCGTGACATAAGTTCCATCCAAGGCGCCGCAACGGGGGTTGGTTCGGTGCTGTTCGTTCAGGGGTGGGACTTTTCGTGGCAGGGGCGTTAACGCCACGGCCCTCCCCTTTTCAAAAACTTGGGGAGGGACTCATGAACAGTCCGAAGTTCAGCGTTTTCATGTTGGCGCTGCTGCTGTCGTTGCCGATTGCCGTGCAAGCCACGGACGCCGGCACGCTCAAGCTGCAGGCCATCAGCAGGCCCGGCAAGGGCGAAGCCCGCGTGCCTGAAGTTTCCTGGCGCAAGTCGGGCACCTACATCATCGAATTCCACTCGCCACCGCTGGCGCAGTACAGCGGCGGCATTCGCAACCTGCCGCCGACCAGTCCGGCGGCGACCGGCGATGCGCGCCTCGATGCCAATTCCACGGCGGCGCGCAGCTACCTCTCGCACCTTTCCGCGGAACAGTCGCGCGGCCTGCTGGCCATCCAGCGCGCCACCGGCAACTTCCGCCAGCCCGAGGCGCGTCTCACGCACGCCTTCAACGGCGTGGTGATGAAGCTCTCCGCCGAAGAAGCCGAACGCATTTCCCGCCTGCCGGAGGTCAAGCGCCTGGTGCTGGACGAAATCCGCCAGCTGCATACCGACTCCGGCCCTGCCTTCATCGGCGCCCCGGAAATCTGGACGGGCGGCGCCGGCAACGGCACGGGCAACAAGGGCGAAGGCATGGTCGTCGGCATCCTCGACACCGGCATCAACTTCGACCATCCCTCGTTCGCCGCCACGGGCGACGACGGTTACACGCATGTGAACCCGCTGGGCGAAGGCAATTATCTCGGCGTCTGCAATCCCGCCGATCCTGGCTACGATCCCGCCTTCGAATGCAACAGCAAGCTGATCGGCGCCTGGAGCTTCATGAAGGCTCTCGGCGATGCGATCTCGCCGGAGGACGATGACGGCCACGGCTCGCACGTTGCCAGCACCGCCGCCGGCAACGTGCTGAACAGCGCCGGCGAGTTCGGCGTGCCGGTTTCCGGCGTCGCGCCGCACGCCAACATCATCGCCTTCGACGTCTGCGACACGGACGGCTGCCCGACTTCCGCCCTGCTGCAGGCCATGGAAATGGTGGTGAAGTCCGCGCCGGTCATCGACGTGATCAACTACTCGATCAGCGGCGGCGCCAACCCCTACACCGATCCGGTGGAGACCGCGTTCCTGAGCGCGACCCACGCCGGCATCCTGGTCTCCGCCTCGGCGGGCAATGACGGCCCGCTGGTAAGCACAGTCGCCCACCACGGTCCCTGGACCATGACGGTGGCGGCCACCACGCATGACCGCGCCGGCTTCGGCAACCGCATCACGCTGGCAAGCGGCGCCGCGGTTCCGGCCGAGCTCGCCGATCTCGGCGGGCAGCGTGCCGCCGATGCGCCGGTCCCCGCCGATGATGTCGTCGGCCAGCTGGTGTACGCCGACGACGTCGACGGCGACGGCGTGGCCGACGGCACCAACGCCGAAGGCTGCAACGCCTATGACGCCGACGCGCTCGCCGGCAGGATCGCGCTGGTCCAGCGCGGCACCTGCGGCTTCATCGACAAGGTGAACAATGCCGCGGCCGCCGGCGCCATCGGCGTGCTGGTGTTCAACAACGGCCACGGCCCGCTGGTGAACATGGCGGTCGATGGTTCCACCATCCCGTCCTGGTTCCTGACGAAGGCCCAGGGCGACATTCTGCGGGACTTCGTGCTCGCCAATCCCGGTGACGTCGAGGCGACCGTCAGCCTGCTCGACTACGCCACCATGGTTGTCGACGGTCTCGAGGACCGCATCGCCGACTTCAGCTCGCGCGGTCCGGCACTCGGCAGCGAGAACCTGCTCAAGCCCGATCTCGCCGCGCCGGGCGTGAACATTCTCGCCGCGGTGAACACCGTCAATCCGGAAAGCGGTCCGGAGTTCGGCCTGATCAGCGGCACCTCCATGGCCTCGCCGCATGCCGCGGGCGCCGCCACGCTGGTGCGCGAAGTGCATCCGGAGTGGACGCCGGCGGAGGTGAAGTCCGCGCTGATGACTACCGCCACGCGCGCCATCAGCCAGGATGACAACCTGGACAACGTCGCGGTGCCGGCCACGCCGTTCGATATCGGCAGCGGCCGCATCCAGGTGGACCAGGCGATTCGCGCCGGCCTGACGATGAACGTCAGCCATGCGGAATACCTGGCGGTGGCGCCGGAGCACGGCGGCCGTTACCACGAACTGAACCTGCCGTCGGCGGCGTTCGCCTACTGCGGCGGCAGCTGCAGCTGGACGCGCACCGTCACCAACCGCCTCGACACCACCGTCAGCTATGAGGTTTCGGTCGAAGCGCCGGCGGGCCTTGCCATCGCCGTCTCGCCGACCAGCTTCACGCTGGCGCCGGGCGAGAGCCAGGTGCTGGAGTTCACCAACGACGTCTCGGCCCTGCCGATCGGCGAGTGGGTGTTCGGCACCATCATCCTGGCGAGCGAGGACGAGCATCCCTGGGGCGGCGACATTCCGCCGCAGCACCTCACGCTTGCGGTTCGTCCCACCGAGCAGGCGCCGCAGATCGGCGTCAGCCCGAACAGCATCCAGCGCGAGGTGGCCTTCGGCAACGGCGTCGAAGCCAGTGTCCGCATCCAGAACCTGGGTGACCTGCCGCTGAACTACACGGTGGGCGCACCGGGTGACGGTGTGACGCTGGAGGGCGCGACGCTGCGCACCCAGCCGGTGAGCGGCAATAGCGGCATCTACCAGGGCTACTACGACGCCGACAGCGTGAGCATCGGTGGCGCGATCGACTTCGAGGCCTGGGGCACGACCACGCTGAGCCGCGTGTACGCGCCGGGCTTCATGGTCGGCAACACCATCGATGATCTTGCCGCCTATGCCGACAGCGTGTACGTGGCCATCCACGAGGACGCCGGTGGCCAGCCGGCCGCCGCGCCGTTCTGGGAAACCACGCTGGCGTTCGGTCCGCAGGTCAGCGGTGCCAACGGCAACATCGACATCCGCTTCGAGGCGGCTGAAGCCCCCACCCTGCCCGCGGGCACCTGGTGGCTGATCGTGCAGCCCGAGTTCAGCACCGACTTCGACACCGGTGTGGCCTGGCTGTGGTTCCAGGCGGACCAGGCAGGTCGTTACCCCGGCCTGTTCCGTGATTACAGCAACTACTTCGGCATCGCCGCCTACGGCTGGGTCGACCTGTACTGGCTGCTGGGCAATGCCAGCTTCCGCGACTTCGCCGCACGCATCGAGGGCAGCAGCGCCTGCGAGGGCACGGCCGACTGGCTGAGCGTGCCCGACGGCGCGGGCACGGTCGCGGTGAACGAGCATGCCGACGTCGGCGTGCTGCTGGACTCCGCGGGGCTTGCTGCCGGCACCTATACCGCGCCGCTGTGTGTAAGCTCGAATGCCGCGGAACCGGCGGACCGGCTGATCGAGGTGAGCATGACGGTGCGCGAGGCCAAGGCGGGTCTCAGCCTGTCGGCCAGCAGCGTCTCGGCCACCCTGCCGGCGAACGGCAGCGGCATGGTCAACCTGGTGCTGAGCAACTTCGGCGAAATGGATACGGACTTCGAGTTCTCCGAGTCGGAAGGCGAAACCCTGGACCTGGTCTCGGCCGACACGACGCTGTTCGCGCAGCCCTGGGATACCAGCAGCGGCTACTGGAACAGCAACTTCCCCGGCATCGCCGTGGTGGCTGCCTTCGACGACTTCGTGATGAGCTCGGCGGGCAGCGTGCTGCGCGGCGCCCGTGTCGAAGGCTTCTATCTCGGAGCGGTCGGTCCGGAAGACGTGCTGAGCGCACGCTTCGAACTGCGTGCCGACGATGGCGGCACGCCGGCCGGCAGCTACGGTGACCCGACGGGTCTGATCGCCTCCTGCGAAGTGACCAACGGAGACCCGGGGCTGGAGGTCAGCGACGAATACCTCGCCATCGACCTCGTGGCCGCCGGTTGCAGCACGCATGACATCGTCCCCGGGACGCGTTACTGGGTCAGCCTCGTGCCGACGTTCAATCCGATCGGCGACAACACCGAACTGGCGGGAAGCGGCTTCCTCTATGGCTCCGCGAACGCGACCGCAACCGCCCCGTCGGCCTTCGTCTGGGATTCCGACGCGGCCGCGTGGCTGGAGGCGATTCTCCCGTCAGGTAGCGGCATGGCGTTCGAGGTCATCGGTGGCACGCTCTGCGAGGCGACCGACATCGGCTTCCTCGAACTGTCGCCGTACGAGGGCTCGGTGGCGGCCGGCGGCAGCGCCATGGTCGGTTTCGAGTTCACCGCGGGCGCGATCCCAGGCACGCAGATCAACGCCGTCTGCCTGAGCAGCACGTCCAGGGATGCGTCGATTCTGCATGTGCCGGTGCGCCTGCAGGTGATCGAGCCGCTGGCGCTGTCCGACGCGCACGGCGATCCGCTGGATGCCACCCCGGTGGCGACCGGCGGCGCGCTGGCGTTCCGCGTCGGCGGCGGTTCCGGTGTCTACAGCTTCGACGCCCGTCATCTCGGCAGCGGCATGGAAGCGATGGTCACCGGCCCGGTCGCGGGCGTGTACGTGTTCCGCGCACCGACCACCGGAGCGTTCGCCGGCACTTACCGCGTGACGGTGACCGACAACATCTCCGGCATCGTCAGCGAGCTGGACGTGGTCGTGCCGCCGTCCATCACGGTGGAATACGACTGGCTGCTGTCCGGCGTGGACAACGCGCTGGTGACGGTGCGCGGCACGGAGCCGGGCACGACGATCGCCTTCCGCGTGCTCGACGAGGGCGGCACGCATGATGCCGGCGGCAACATCGCCAGCATCGACGCGACCGCGGTTTCCACGGACGACAGCGAGGACGGCAATCCCGCCACCGCCCTGCTGGTCGCGGCCACCGTGGACAAGGACGAGCCCATCACCGCGGAGGCCACCGCCGCCGGTTATGCCGACGCGCTGGCCGAACTCAGCATCGAGGAGGCCATCACCTACTCCGGCACCGTCAAGAACGCCACGACGCACGAGGTGATCGAAGGCGTCCAGGTGCTCGTCAAGCTGGTGAAGGACCCGGCCGGCCAGCCTTACATCGCCTACACCGATGCCGACGGCTGGTTCGAGCTGGTGGCCCGCGCCCCGGATGAAGGCGCCCCGGCGGATACGCTGGTGATGTCGGCTCCGACCTACCAGCTGAAGCACGCGGCCGGCGACGGCTGCCTGTCCAACCCGGGCGGCTGCGTGGTCACGATGATCGGCGCGGAAGCGCACATCAGCGGCGTCATCAAGGGACTGCAGAAGGACGAGATCGCCGAGGTCTACACCTACTACACCGGTCCTTCCGGTGAGGTGGAGGTCGGCCCGGCCGCCTTCGAAGGCAAGGGCGGTCCGACCGCGTTCATCCTCGGCCTCGACCACTCGCTGCAGTACGACCGCCTGTTCGTGGACGCCTTCGGCTACCTCGACGTCACCGATGACAACGGCGGTGCAGGCTTCGACCTGCGCGGCGGCGATATCGGCGGCGTGGTCATCGAGCTCGAGGCCCGCACCCCGGTGGTCACCACCAAGCCCGCCAGCGAAGTCGGCAAGACCGGGGCGACGCTGAACGCCGAAGTCGACCCGAACGAGCGCGCCGTCACGGTGCGGTTCCGCTACGGCACCAGCGCCGATGACCTCGGCGAGACGGTGTCCGCGGGCACGCTGGCCGCAACCGCGAGCACGAGCACCGTCAGCAAGGCGCTGACCGGTCTCGAGTGCGGCACCGGCTACGTGGCGGTAATCGAAGCCGAAACCGACCTCGGCGACGTGGTCAGCGGCGAGCCCGTCGAGTTCGAGACGAGCGCCTGCGAAACCGGCGGCAACGACGGCGGCAACAACGGTGGCGGTGGCAAGAAGCGTGGCGGCGGTGCGCCTGGCGGCGTGCTGCTCGGCCTGCTTGGCCTCGCCGCCCTGCTGCGCAGGAAGCGCGGCTGAGCAACACCCTGCCCGGCCATGATGGCCGGGCAGTCATTCCCGAGCCCCGCCTGATGGCGGGGCTTTTTTGTTGGCGAGAGCCAAGACGACGGCTGGGGAAGGCCAGCAGCCTTCGCTAGCCCAAGCTCTCATCAAGAAGAAAGCGGCCGAGTGGCCGCTTTTTCATTCAAGGGTGTCCCAGCATCTGCGGATGACGACCGGACCGGCAGCGAGCCTCGTCGTCTCACGTCTCAGTAACTGACCGGATCCTCCGGCCAGGCATGCTTCGGGTAGCGGCCGCGCAGGTCCTTGCGCACTTCGGGATAGGTGTTCTTCCAGAAACTGGCGAGGTCGCGGGTCACCTGCATCGGCCGGTTGGCGGGCGAGAGCAGATGCAGGGTGAGCGGCAGGCGGCCGTTGGCGATGGCGGGCGTGGATTCCAGGCCGAAGAACTGCTGGATGCGCGCCGCCAGCACCGGCGTCTCGCCGGAATAGTCGATGCGCGCCCGCTGGCCTGCCGGCAGGACGAAGAACTCCGGCGCCTGTTTCTCCAGCTCGCGCCGGCGCTCGTGGCCGAGACGGTATTCCAGTGCCTGCTGCAGGGTCTGCGAGGACACGTCGGCAAGCCGCGTGACGCCATCGAGGAATGGCGCCAGCCATTCTTCCAGCGACGCCAGCAAGGCGGGCTCATCGAACGCGGGCCAGGAAGGGTCCAGGCGGCGCAAGGTCTCCACCCGCTGCTTCAGGCTCTCCTGCTCGCGCGTCCAGGGCAGCAGCGCGAGCCCATGCCGGCGCAGCCCGTCGAGCAGGGCGGGCAGCGCCAGCGCCGCGGGCACCGGCACGGGATGTTCCTCCAGCACCAGGCTGCCCACCCGGCGCACTCGGCGCGCAATCACGGCGCGGCTTTCACGCTCGAACTCCACGCGCGTTTCCTCGCCCGCCTGCGCCTGCAGCGCGGCCACGTCTTCCGCGTCCAGCGCGGCAGCGAGCCGAATGCGGCTGTCGCGTTCGCCGCCGCCGAGTTCCGCCACCGCGAGCCACGGCTCGGCGGCGAGCCGGTCGGCCTCGTCCAGCAGCGCGCCGCGACCGGCCGCCATGCGAAAGCGCGGCGCGCGGCCGGGGCGGCGCTGGGCGATGCGGTCGGGGTACGCCTGGGCGATCAGCCAGCCCAGCCGCTCCAGCGGCTGGAAGGCGATCTCGGTGCCGAGGCGCGAGGCAAGCTGCCGGGCGGCTTCCAGCACGCGCTGGCGCGCCCCGCGCGCAAGGCCCGCGCCATTGGCGAGCGCCGTGACGCGCAGCTCGATGTCCGCCTCGCGGCCGGCCAGCGGATCGCGCTCTTCCAGCAGGGCGGCGCACACGCAGGCAAGTCCGGTGATGTTCCGCTCGCGCGAAGCGAGCAGCATGTGGGCGATGCGCGGATGCACCGGTAGCGCGAGCATTGCCCTTCCCGTGGCCGTGATCCTGCCATCGGCATCGAGCGCGCCGAGGTCGCGCAGCAGTTCGCGCGCCTGCATGAAGCCCGCCATTGGCGGCGGGTCCAGCCAGCGCAGTGCATGTGGATCGCGCACGCCCCAGCCGGCCAGTTCCAGCACCAGCGGCGCGAGATCGGCGGCGAGCATTTCCGGCGGCGAGTGCTGCGCCAGGCGTGCGGTCTCGTGCTCGCTCCACAGGCGCAGGCAGATGCCCGGCGCCATTCGCCCTGCACGCCCGCGGCGCTGCTCGGCGGAGGCCTGCGAGATGCGCCGCGTGACCAGACGCGTCATGCCCGATGGCGGATGAAACACCGGTGCGCGTTCGTAGCCGGAATCGACCACGAGGCGTATGCCTTCGATGGTGAGGCTGGACTCGGCGATGTTGGTGGCCAGCACCAGCTTGCGCCGCCCTTCCGGTGCGGGCCGGATCGCGCGCTCCTGTTCGCTGAACGGCAAGTCGCCGTACAGCGCCACCACGTCGGTGTCCGCGGCGATGCGGTCCTTGAGATGTTCAGCCGCGCGGCGGATCTCGCCGGCGCCGGGAAGGAATGCGAGGAGACTTCCCTGCTCGCTCGCCATCAGTTCGCGCGCGGCCTGCGCAAGGTCTGCGGCAATGTCGTTGCCGGGAACGGCGCGGTAACGCGTCTCGACGGGGAACTGCCGGCCCTCGGTGCGCACCACCGGCGCATCATCCAGCAGCGTCGCGACACGCGCGCCATCCAGTGTTGCCGACATCACCAGGATACCGAGATCGTCACGCAGGTTGGCGCGTGCATCCAGCGCGAGCGCAAGGCCAAGGTCGGCATGCAGGGAACGCTCGTGGAATTCATCGAAGATGACGAGCCCCACGTCTTCCAGTGCCGGATCGGCCTGCAGCATGCGGGTGAGGATGCCTTCGGTGACCACCTCGATGCGCGTCGCGCGACCGACGCGCGTCTCGTGGCGCACGCGATAACCGACGGTTTCGCCCGGCTGTTCGTGCAGCGACTGCGCCATGAAGCGCGCGGCATTCTTCGCCGCCAGCCGCCGCGGTTCCAGCATCACGATCTTGCGCCCTTCGAGCCAGGGCTCGTCCCGCAGCGCCAGCGGCACCACCGTGGTCTTGCCCGCGCCGGGCGGCGCCTCGAGCACGGCAAGACGGCGCGCGGCCAGCGCGCGGCGCAGTTCATCGAGAACCTGCTGGACGGGAAGCATGCGTGGTTATCTGAGCCTGATGTCGACTTCGACCAGCGAGGGATCTTCAAGATCACGGCGCAGGCGGAAGCCGAGCTTGCGGCACACTGTCAGCATGGCGCGGTTGTCCGCCAGCACCGTGCCGTAGATGCGCTCTATGCCATGACTGCGCGCGTACTCGATCAGATGCCGCATCAGCCGCGTGCCCACACCCTGCCCCGCGAGATGGCGCAACACCAGGATGGCGTACTCGGCCTCGCGGTTGTCGGCATCGGCGGACAGCCGCGCGATGGCATGAATCTCGCGTTCGCCCTCGGCGGGATCGACCAGCGCGAAGGCCATGTCGCGATCGTAATCGAGCTGCGAGTAGCGCGCCGCCTGTGCATGCGAGAGCACCTTCACCGGACCCAGGAAACGGTTGCGGATTTCCTCCGGCGACATGCGGTCGAAGGCGCGCTGCAGTGCCGGTGCGTCTTCGGGGCGGATCGGCCGCAGCAGCATGCGGCGGCCATCCGGCAGCTCGAACGGCGTTTCCAGTTCGCGCGGATAGGGCCGTATGCACAGGCGACGGCTGGGCTCGCCATGGAAGGGCCGCACGCGGATGCGCGCGTCCAGCGTCACCACGCCGTGCGGGCCGAGCAGGATGGGGTTCGCGTCCAGCTCGACGAGTTCGGGAATGTCGATCACCAGCTGCGAGAGTTTCACCAGCGTCTGCGCCATCGCGTCGCGATCCGCCGGCGGGCGCGAGCGGTAGCCGCGCAGGCGGCGGTTGACGCGCGTGCGCTTGATCATCTGCATGGCGAGTTTCGCGTTCAGCGGCGGCAGGCCGATGGCGCGGTCGGACAGTACTTCCACCGCCTCGCCGCCCTCGCCGAACAGCAGCACCGGGCCGAACAGTGGATCGCAGGCGATGCCCGCGAACACTTCCCAGGCATTGCGGCGCTCCGCCATGGGCTGGACGCTGATGCCGTCAATGCGTGCTTCCGGATGACGCTGGCGGACATGATCGAGCAGGTCCTGTGCCGCCAGCAGCACGCTGCGCGGTTCGACGTCGAGCTTCACTGCGCCGGCCTCGGTCTTGTGCTGGATGTCGCGGGAAAGCAGCTTGAGCGCCACCGGCCCGCCGAACTCCGCGGCGCGCGCCGCGGCTTCTTCCGCGTTCATGGCGCGCACCGAGGGCACCACCGGGATGTGATACGCCGCCAGCACCTGCTTGGATTCGATCTCGTCCAGCCACTCGCGGTTTTCCTCCAGCGCCCGCCGCACGATGGCGCGCACGGCGGCGGTGTCCGGCTCGACTTCCTCGATGATGGACGGCGGCGTTTCCATCAGCTGTTCCTGGTTGCGGCGGAAACGGAACAGGTACATGAAGGCGCGAATCGCCTGCTCGGGCGTGGCGTAACTCGGAATGCCCGCCGCGGTGAAGCGGTTGCGCGCCCGCGCCGCGTCGTTGCCGCCCAGCCAGGCAGTGATGATGGGTGGCCCGGGCTGCTTCATGGCAGCGATCACCGCGTCCGCCGCCGCCTCGCTGCTGGTGATGGCCGTCGGGCTGTGCACCACCAGCACCACGTCCACGCCGGGATCGCGGCGCAGGATTTCCAGCGTGCTGGTGAAACGCTCCGGCGGCGCGTCGCCAATGATGTCCACGGGGTTGTCGCGCGACCAGCCGGTCGGCAGCACTTCGCCCAGCGCGGCGATGGTCTGCGATGACAGCTGCGCCAGCTTCGCGCCCTCATCGAGCAATGCGTCCGCAGCCATCACGCCGACGCCGTCGCCATTGCTGAGCACGGCCACGCGGCGCCCCGACGGCGGCCGCGAGGTAGCCAGCACCTCGGCAGCATCGAACATTTCTTCCAGCGTCTTCACCCGCAGCATGCCGGCGCGCCGGAAGGCGGCGTCATGCACGTCATCCGCGCCGGCAAGTGCGGCAGTGTGCGAACTTGCGGCGCGAGCAGCCGCCGGATGCCGGCCCGACTTGACGATGATCACCGGCTTGGAGCGCGCGCAGCCGCGCGCCGCGGACATGAACTTGCGCGCGTGGCGCAGGCCTTCGGTGTAGATCAGCACCGCGCGCGTGGAAGGATCGATGGCGAAGTAATCGAGCAGGTCGCCGCCATCGACGTCCGCCATGTTGCCCAGCGAAAGCAATGCCGAGAAACCGACGCCGCGGGTGTTCGCCCAGTCGAGCATGGAAGTGAGGATCGCGCCCGACTGGCTGACGAAGGCCAGCCCGCCCTTGAGCGCGCCCTCGGGCGCGAAGCTCGCGTTGATGCCGAGCCTGGGCGCGAGCATGCCGAGGCAGTTCGGCCCGACGATGCGCATCGTATAGGGACGCGCGGCATCGAGTATCGCCTGCTGCAGTTCGCGGCCTTCCTCGCCCGTCTCGGCGAAGCCCGCGGTGATGATGATCGCGGCGCGCGCGCCGAGCTCGCCCAGCTCCCGCACGAGCTGCGGCACCGTCGGCGCGGGCGTGGCAATGACCGCAAGGTCCGGCGCTGCGGGCAGGTCGGCAACCTTCCGGTAACACATCCTGCCCAGCACTTCGTCGTAGCCGCGGTTGACGATCCACACCCTGCCCCTGAAACGCGACTCGTACTCGCCGGCAATGAGATTGCGCAGCACCACGCCGCCGACGCTGTGCGGCTTCGGCGAGCCGCCGATCACCGCGATCGACTTCGGCTTGAACAAGGCGTCAAGGTTGCGGATGGACATGATCAGCCTTCGAGCAGCGCGCGCACGTGCGCGGCCACGCTGCGGCCGAGCGCCGAGAGCGCGTAGCCGCCTTCGAGGACGGAAACGATGCGGCCCCTTGCATGCTTCCCGGCGACATGCGCGATGCGCTCGGTGAGCCACGCATAGTCTTCCTCGTTCAGCATCAGCTCCGACATCTCGTCCTCGCGGTGCCCGTCGAAGCCTGCCGAGATGAACAGTAGCTGCGGCCTGAACGCATCCAGCGCGGGCAGCAGTTCGTCGTGCCAGACCTGGCGAACCTCGCGCCCCTTGGCGCCGGCGCCCAGGCCGCGATTGACGATGCGCCCTGGCACCTGCATCGCCTCCTGCGGCGGGAACAGGTGTTCCTGGAAACTCGCGAACACGCCGACGCGCTTTTCATCCAGGAAGATCGCGTCCGTGCCGTTGCCCCAGTGCGCGTCGAAATCGACGATGGC
>JAJUFS010000191.1 GCA_029263725.1 Gammaproteobacteria bacterium
ACCGTAATCGATGAACAGCATCGCGCCCTGCTCAAGTGACTCCGCCAGCAGCTTCACGAAGGCCGGCAGGCGCGGACAGATCTCGGAAACATACGGAAGCGCGAGCGGCGGCAGTTCCGCGAGCACCTGTTGCAGGCGTTCGCGCAGCGGCTCGCTTGCCGGACGCCATCTGGATTCGAAGCGCGCGCCGTTCCAGGAAACCATTTCCTCGTGGAAACCGCTCTCGTCGACGCGAAACCGCGCCACCGGCAAGGCATCCAGCACTTCATTGGCGAGCACCACGCCGCGGAACTGCCCGGGCGGCACATCCAACCAGCGCACGCGCTCGAACACGCCCGCGGGCAATGTCGCGCGCAGGCGCGTGGCCTGACGATCACGCAGGTCAGGACTCACTTCGAGAATGAAATAGTGCCGGGGCAGGGATTCGATGGCGGCGAGCTCGATGAGGATGTCCGCAGCCATCGCGCCGGAACCCGCGCCGAGCTCGAGGATGTCGGCGCCGCCCATCTCCGCGAACACTTCCGCGCACTGCCTTGCCAGGCAACGCGCAAACAGCGGCGAGACTTCCGGTGCGGTGACGAAGTCGCCCTGCTCGCCGAACTTGCGTGCGCCCGCGGCGTAATACCCCAGCCCCGGTGCATACAGCGCGAGGTCCATGTAGCGCTCGAAGGGAATGGCGCCACCCGCGGCGTCGATTTCCGCGCGGATGAACTCGATCAAGCGTTCGCTGTGTGCCTGCGCCGCCGGCTCCGGCGCTGCCCATTCTGCCTGCGGCATGGCTGCTCCCTCGTAAACGCGCCGATTATACACGCGCGCCTGTTACGCTCCTGCGTGAAAGCTGGCAGGATGCAGGCGTTTCCTGCAACGTTTCCCTGAAAAGAACGCAGCAAATGAACGACAACGACACACACGTCGCGCTCGTCACCGGCGCGGCCCGCCGCATCGGCGCGGAGATCGCGCGGCGGCTGCATGCCGCAGGCTACCGCGTCATGATCCATTGCCATCATTCCAGGGACGAAGCCGCGGCGCTCGCGCGCGAGTTGAACGGCAGGCGCCCTGGCAGCGCTGCCATCATCCAGGGCGATCTCAGGGATGCGCGCGTTCCGGGGCGGCTCGTCGATGCCGTGATCGCGCAATGGCAACGGCTGGATCTCGTGGTGAACAACGCCAGCCGCTTCTATCCGACGCCGGTTGCGGATGCCGGCCTCGAGACCTGGAACGATCTCTTCGACACCAACCTGCGCGCGCCCTTCCTGCTTGCGCAGGCGGCGGCTGCGCATCTGGCGGCCACGCGCGGCAGCATCGTCAACATCGTCGACATTCATGGCGAGCGGCCGTTGAAGAATCACGCCATCTACAGCACCACCAAGGCGGGCCTCGACATGCTGACCCGCGCGCTCGCAAAGGAGCTCGCACCGGAAGTGCGCGTCAATGGCGTCTCGCCCGGCGCGATTCTCTGGCCCGAGAACGGACTCACGGAGAAGACGAAGCAGGAAATCGTCAGCAGCACGCCGCTGCAGGAACTTGGCTCGCCGGTGGACATTGCGGATGCGGTGCTGTTCCTGGCGCGGAGCCATTTCATCACCGGCCAGGTCATCGCCGTGGACGGCGGCCGTTCCCTCTGAAAGGAAAACGGCGCGATGCACGCGCCGTTTTCCCGGGACCGCGCGCCGGCCTAGCGCGCGCCGCCGCGGAGCACGTCCTTGCCGTCGCGGATCAGCGGATCGCGCTCACTCCATGTCGCCTTGCGCAGCGCGTTCTCCTGCGCGGCCTTCGTCATGGTGGTGCTGCATGAACCGTCGGCGAGATAGTGCAGGGCTTCGGCAAGCGAGGCCTCGGCGGGATCGCCGAAGCCGTGCGCGAGATCATCCTCCGCGGCGCAGGTGGGCGCGATGCCTACCGGCGGGTAATAGTCGCTCTCGCCTTCGGAGTTGACCACGCGGAAGGTCACCGCGCGCAGGATGTCGTCCTCGCAGAACTCCAGGCCGCTCTGCCCCACCGGCTTGCCGTAAGTGTTGTCGCCGACGGTG
>JAJUFS010000027.1 GCA_029263725.1 Gammaproteobacteria bacterium
ACGCCCGTGGAACTGGAAGAAAGCCGCGTGGAGCCCGGAACGGTGATCGGGGCGATTGCCGGCGGTCTTGCCGGGCGGCAGCTCGGCAGCGGCAGCGGCCGTGACATCGCCACCATCATCGGCGCGGTCGCCGGCGGCTATGCCGGTTCGCGCTACGGTGATCGCGCGGCGCAGGCCGAGGCTGCCGAGATCGGCATCGAGCTGGATGACGGTCGCAGCTTCACTGTGCTGCAGGAAATCGATGAGGACGACGTGTTCCGCGTCGGCGACCGGGTGCGGGTGGAGTTCGACGGCGATCTTGCGGAAGTCGAACTCGCCGACTGAGCGTCAGGGTTTCATGCCGCCGGTGTCCAGCAGCCGCTGATGCCAGGAAAGCGCTTCACCAAGAAGATGCGGCGTGTGGTGGGCGTAGCCGTCGCGTTGCGCGCGCTCGAAGTAATCCTGCAACAGCGGCTGGTAATCGGGATGCGCACAGTTCTCGATGATCGTCTTCGCTCGCTGCTTCGGTGACAGGCCGCGCAGGTCCGCGAGTCCCTGTTCGGTGACGATGATCATGGTGTCGTGCTCGGTGTGATCGACGTGGCTCACCATCGGCACGATCGCGGAAATCCTGCCGTCCTTCACGGTGCTCGGCGTCATGAACACGGACAGGTAGCCGTTGCGCGCAAAGTCGCCGCTGCCGCCGATGCCGTTCATGATGCGGCTGCCGGCGATGTGCGTGGAGTTGACGTTGCCGTAGATGTCGGCCTCGATCATGCCGTTCATGGCGATGCAGCCGAGCCGGCGGATGATCTCGGGATGATTGGAGATTTCCTGCGGCCGGAGCAGGATGCGCTCACGGTAGAAATCGATGTTGCTGCTGAATTCCTCGATGCCGTCGGGACTGAGCGAAAACGAGGTCGCCGAGGCCATGCGCAGCACGCCATCGCGAAGAAGCCGCAGCATGCCGTCCTGGATCACCTCGGTGTACGCGGTGAGATCCCGGTAACCGCCTTCTCCGAGGCCCGCGAGTACGGCGTTGGCGATGTTGCCGACGCCCGACTGCAAGGGCAGCAGCCGCTCGGTGAGCCGTCCGCGTTTCACTTCCCTTGCGAGGAAGTCCAGCAGGTGTCCGGCGATCTGCCGCGAGCTTTCATCCGGCGGCGTGAACGGCGAGTTCCGGTCGGGCGCGTTGGTCTCCACGACCGCGACGATCTTCTCCGGCGGGCACTGCAGGTACGGAATGCCGATGCGGTCGTCCGCATGCAGCAGCGGGATCGGCCGGCGATCCGGCGGCAGCGCCGTGCCGTAGTAGATGTCGTGCATGCCATCAAGCCCGGCAGGCTGCCAGTGATTCACCTCGATGATCACCTTGTCCGCCTGTTCCAGCCAGGTCTTGTTGTTGCCTACCGACGATGACGGCACCAGCGTGCCGTCATCGCGAATGCCGGCGACTTCGATGACGGCGACGTCGAGACCGCCGAAGAAACCGAACCAGGTGTGCTGCGCGACGTGGCTGAGGTGGATGTCGATGTAATCAAGATTGCCCGCGTTGATCCGCTCGCGCAGATGCGGATCGGACTGGTACGGCAGGCGCAGCTCCATGCCTTCGACTTCAGCGAGAACGCCGTCAAGCTCGGGCGCGGTGGATGCCCCGGTCAGCACCTTCACCTTGAAGCGTTCGCCCCGCCCTGCCGCTTCCTTCATGCGCGCCGCGAGCGCCTGCGGCACGGCCTTGGGGTAACCCGCACCCGTGAAGCCGCTCATTGCCACGGTCATTCCGGGCGAAATCAGGGCAGCCGCCTCGGGGGCGGACATCACGCGCGAGCGCAGGCCCGGGTGCTTGATGCGGTCCTTCATTGCCACCTCGATCAGAAACGAAAAACGTCGCGAGCGAGGGATTCAAGCACAGGTGCGCTGCGGCAGTAATGCAGCATGGCGAGCGAGCCGTCCGCAATTGCGAACGGCGTCACTGCTACACAGCTCAGCGCTTCTCGTTGGCGAACAGCAGTTTCTTTTCTTCGTCGGTGAGTTCGTGACGATGTTCGGCGAACAGCTGCATGCCGCGCTGGACCGCGGGACGCTCGCCGATCTCGGCCTGCCAGCGCTTCACGTTCGGATAGTCGTCGATGTTCACGCCCTGGCGGTCGGTGCTCAACGTCCACGGCCAGATGGCGATATCCGCGATCGTGTATTCGCCGCCGGCGATGAACGCCGAGCCGGCGAGGCGCTTGTCCATCACGCCGTAGAGACGATTGGCTTCACGCGAATAGCGATCGATGGCGTAGGGAATCTTCTCGTTCGCATAGTGAACGAAATGATGTGCCTGGCCGAGCATCGGGCCCACGCCGCCGACCTGGAAGAACAGCCACGCGAGCACCTGGTAGCGCTCCGCCTCGGGAAGGAACTTGCCGGTCTTCTCTGCAAGGTACGCAAGGATCGCACCGGACTCGAACAGTGCCAGCGGCCTGTTGCCCGGCCCGTCAGGATCGACGATGGCGGGAATCTTGTTGTTGGGGGAAATGGCCAGGAACTCGGGCTTGAACTGGTCGCCCTTGCCGATGTCGACGGGATGCGCCTCGTAAGCCAACCCGCATTCCTCGAGCATGATGTGGATCTTCTGCCCGTTCGGCGTGGGCCAGGAATAAAGCTGGATGGCCGTTTCGTTCATGCTTTCTCTCCTACATGAGCTGACGACACTAGAAGCATCCCGAAGCCGGGGCAGCCCGGCCTCGGGTTGAAGCAATTTCACTCAGCGGCTGCAGCGGCGCGAGAACCAGCCGACCAGCAGCAGGAAGGCCACGAGCCCGCCCACGCCGACCAGCCACTCCGGCCCGAGCCAGCCGGTGCCGAAGCCTTCCGGCTTGCCGCCGATGATGAAGGCCGCCGCCGCGATGCCCACGCCCAGCAGGCCCTCGCCGCCGACGAAACCGGAACCGAGCAGCACGCCCCGATCGCGGCGTGCGGTGGCCTCTTCTTCCGTCGCCGCACGACGAGCCAGCCACCAGCGCAGCATGCCGCCGAGAAACACCGGCGTCATGGTCGCAACCGGCAGGTACACGCCGACCGCGAACGGCAGCGCGGGAATGCGGAAGACTTCGCAGGCAAGCGCGATGCCGACGCCGATGCCTACCAGCCCCCACGGCAGCGACTGGTCCAGCACGCCGTCGATGACGAGCTTCATGAGCGTCGCCTGCGGCGCGGGCAGTTCCTGTCCGCCGAATCCGAAGGTCTCCGCGAGCAGCAGCACCGACAGGCACACGAAGGTGGCCGACGTCAGCACGCCGATGATCTCGCCCACCTGCTGATGCCGGGGCGTCGAACCGAGCAGGTATCCGGTCTTGAGGTCCTGCGAGGTGTCGCCGGCGATGGAAGCGGCGATCGCCACCACGCAACCGACCGTGAGCGCGCCGGCCTTGCCGGCAAGATCGGTCCAGCCCATCACCACGAACACCCCGGCCGTGCCCAGCAGCGCCGCGATGGTCATGCCGCTGGTGGGATTGGAGGTGACGCCGACCAGGCCAACGATGCGCGAGGCCACCGTCACGAAGAAGAACGCGAAGATCACCACGCACACCGCCGCGATCGCACGCTGCGCGAAGTTTTCCAGCGCCCCGAACGGCGCCTCGACAAAGGCGAGCATGAGCATGACGGCAAGAATGCCGATGCCGACGGCCTTCAACGGCAGGTCGCGGTCGGTGCGCTTCACCGCCGGCGCGTCGTCACCTGCGCCGACGCGCTGCTTCAATTCGGCCGCGCCGATGCGGAAGGATTCGAGCATCACCGGGATGCTCTTGATGAGCGTGATGATGCCGGCGGTCGCCACCGCGCCCGCGCCGATGTAACGCACATAGCGCGACCAGATCTGCGAAGCCGACATCTCGCGAATCAGCAGTTCCGTCTCCGGGAACAACGGCGCGAGCCTGCCCTCGCCCCACCAGGCGATCAGCGGAATGATGATCAGCGAGGAAAGCAGCCCGCCGCCGACCATCACGGAGGCGATGCGGGGGCCGAGGATGTAGCCCACGCCGAACAGCGCCGGCGAAAGGTCCATGCCCAGCTGCCCCTTCTTCAGGAACGGGATGCTGGCGTGCACGTCGGCCGGCAGCACCTTGGCCCAGGAGGTCAGCGCCTTGAACAGCGCGCCGCCGCCGATGCCCCAGAAGATGTTCTTCGCATGGCCACCGCCGACTTCGGTCGCGACCAGCACGTGCGCGCAGGCAGTGCCCTCGGGGTAAGGGAGGTTGCCGTGCTCGCGCTCGATGAGGAAGCGCCGCAGCGGAATCATGAACAGCACGCCGATCACGCCACCAGCCATCGCCAGCAGGGTCATCTGCAGCAGCGTCGGCGACAGCCCCCACAGGAACAGCGCCGGCAGCGTGAAGATCACGCCGCTCGCTACCGAGCTCGACGCCGAACCGATGGTCTGCGACATGTTGGCTTCGAGGATGCTCGAACCGACGCCTACCCTGCGCAGTGCCTGGAAGGCCGCCACCGTCATCACCGCGACGGGAATCGAAGTGCTGATGGTCAGTCCGGCGCGCAGGCCGAGATAGGCGTTCGCCGCACCGAAGACGATGCCGAACAGGATGCCGAAGAACAGCGCCTTGAGCGTGAACTCATGCGGCGCCTGGGTGGCGGGAACATAGGGCTGGTATTCCTCGCCCGGCCGCAAGGGCCGGTGCGCGGCGTCGGAAAGGCCACGTGGTTGCACGGCGTTACCCCAGGATGTGACGTAATGTGGCGGGCGAGGTTACCGCAGGAAGGCATGCCGCGCCAAAGAAACGGCCCCGCGAGCGGGGCCGTTGCAACGCAGAAAATGAAACGGAACGATCAATCGGCGACGGCACGCAGGGCGTGGACCGCGCCATTGCCGTGCACGTCATCGTTCTTCTTGCGGCCGAAGTCCACCGCCGTGCGCTCCAGCTCGCGGACCACGTCGCGCGGATGCATCTGGCCGCCGTTCTTGCCAATGATCAGCGCGGCGACACCCGAGGCATGCGGCGCAGCCATGGACGTGCCGCCCGACCAGGCCCAGCCGCCCGAAGAGGTGGAGAACACCAGGTCGAAGACCCAGCAGCTCTGCAACACGCCAGCGACGATGCACAACTCCTCGCCTGGATAGACCGCGTCGCCGCCCGGGGCGCTGAAGTCGATGCCGGTCTTGCCGTAGTTCGAGTACGAGGCAAGGTTGTTGAAGCTCACGCCGAACGGATCGATGGCCCAGCCGATGGGCGCGGTCGCCGAGATGGACGAGACGTACTTGAGCTCGGCCGGCAGCTTGACGTCGCTCTTGTTGTGATCGAGATCGGTGGCCTCGTTGCCGGCCGACGCGATCAGGGTCACGCCATTGTCATAGGCGTAGTTGGCCGCGCGCTGCATCATGTCGATCAGCACCGCGCAGTCACGCGCCGGAAAGTGCTCGGTCTCGCCGGTCGGGTTGCCGTCGTCATCCAGCACGTCAAAGGTGCAGTTGCGCGGGATGGTCGCGCCCAGCGACATGTTGACGATGTCCGCGCCGATGTCCGCGGCATACACCATGGCCGCCGCCGTGTAGGCCAGGCTGCCGCTGCCGGTGAACTCGGACAGTACCTTCAGGGCCACCAGCTCTGCCTCGGGCGCAACGCCGATGGTGCCGAAGCCGTTGTCGGCCGCGGCGATGGTACCGGCGACATGCGTGCCGTGATTGAAGAACGAGCCGGGCCGCACGTTCCAGTCCTCGCCGGGGACGAAGGAGCGGCTGAGCTCGAAATTGATGTTCGGCGCAAGGTCCGGATGGTCCGCATCGATGCCGGAATCCAGCACCGCAACGCGCACCCCGGCGCCGCGGTGGCCCAGGTTCCACGCCCCGGCCGCATCGATCGCCTGGTGTCCCCACTGCAGGTCGAAGTAGAAGTCGTCGTCGCCGCTGGCGGGCGGATTGGTGAAGGCCTCCTCGAACGACAGCGTCGGCACCGTGACCGGATCGATCATGCGCATCTCGATGTTCGCGACCACGTCCTGTACGCCCGGAATGCTTGCGCCGGCGGCGCGGAAATTCGGGCTGTCGGTCTCGACCACCGCGACGCCGATCTGCGGCACCAGCAGCGACACCTGGCCACCGGCGGCCTCCACCCTGGCGGCGAAATCCGCCCCGAAACCCTGCTTGGCAACAACGATGTAGGAATCAGCCACGGCCGCTGAGGCGGCCAGCGACGCGGCCGCAGCCAACGCCGTGAAGACGCAACGAGAAGTACGCATCGGTTATTCCCCTCTTTGTGAGCAAGTTCCACCGTCCCCCGACGGTGGATAAGAGGAGTCTAGCCGACTGGTTTGGGAAGTCCATCCTAAAACCAGGCGCGGAAAGCGACTGGCTGCAGGCGGTCAGGAATCTCGCGCGCCGAGACCATGAACAGCTTGGCGCCGTGCGCGAAGCGGAACACCCGGTAGATGTGGAAACGATCCGGGTTCTCGCGGGCGCGTTCCAGCTCATGGAGGGAAAGCGTGAAAGGGAAGCGGCTGCCGTAATTGGTGGTCCTGACGCAGATGTAGCGGTCGCCGCCGTCCGGATCCACGGAGAGGATGTCGTAACCGAAGCTCTCGCCGTAGGTCTGCGACTGCCAGCGAATGCGCTCCTGCAGCTCCTTCTGCCCCGTTTCCCGCAGGCGGGCGCGCTCGAAGGCGAGCACGAAGCGCTCGCCCGCCATTGCCAGGCTGCGGTTGCGCGCCTCGCGGATGCGGAAATCGATCTCGTTGACCCCTTCGGGGTGCCAGGACGGGCGGGCCGAGGGCTTGAAGCCGCTGATGTCGGGCGCCGGCACCCAATGTGCGCGGGAGTCATCCAGCTCCACCGGGATGCTCGCCGGCGGCGGCAGCTCCTCTACCCAGAGGGAATCGACGAACTCCGGATTGCCCTCGATGAAGGCGCGCACCGCCTTTTCCAGCTCCGCGGCGTAGCCGCCCTCGGGCGGAAAGCTGTCCACGAACGGCAGGCCCATCTCGGCGAGTACGGCGCTGATGTGACGGTGGGAGCGGTCAAGCGCATCCACGTCGGCGACGCCAAGTTCCTTCAGCAGGCGGTTGCGATGGTCCGCCTTGCTGTACAAGGCGCCCTGGATTTCCGCGTCCAGCATGATGAAGTAGTTCTGCACCAGGATTTCCCGCTGCCGCGCCGGGTCCGGCGCCGCCTGGCGGACTGGCGCTGCCGACCTCGCCGGCGCAGGCTCCGCGCGCTGCTGCGCGACCGGCGCCGGTCTTGCCAGCCGCGCCTCGCGCTCCTGGACGATCTGCTCCTCCATGCCTTCCGGCGCGGGAAGGTCCACCGGCTCGGCCGCCTGACCAAAACCGTCGCCGCGGCTCCTGAGACGCTGCCAGGTGGCTTCCAGCACCTCGGCCACCTCGTCGGGAATCCTCACGCCCGATTCCTTGATGTCCCACCGGAACGCGCCGAAGGGCACGGCGCTCAGCGATTGCCGCGGGATCAGCACCCGCGAGGAGGCGTTCTCAAGCTCGGTGAAGCGCACGTCCACCACCAGCGTATTGCGGCCGCGGAGCGCGTCCTGGACGCTGACGTTGGAGGCTTCGTAGGAACCGCGCACCACTTCGGCGCGCGCGAACAGGCCGCGCGGTTCCCTGCCCTGGCGGATGAAATAGACGATGTCGCCGCTGAAGATGCGGCGATTGCTGCCGCAGCTCCACTGGCGCACCACCGGCGTGCCGCGTGCGACCTGGTCCGCCTGTTCCTTCAGATTGCGCCAATCCCAGCGAGTGGGATCCCAGCTCATGAGATAAGTGGCCATGTTTCCTGCTCTTGGCGACTTGCCGGAAGCTTAGACAATAGTGGACAAACGAGGTACCGAGACTGTCACGTTTTGACAAGGTGCAGCGAAGCCGCGCACTCCCTATACTCGCCGGGATGAAAAGACTGCTTCTTCCCGCCCTTGCGTTGCTGCTGCTCGCGACCGGCTGCAGTGACGGCGTCGAGTGGTCAGGCCGCGAGCGCGAAAACGGCGAATACCTTCTGGCCGCACTGCAGTTCACCAATGAGGCCGCGACCATCGCCAATTCCATCGAAACCACCGCCGACCTCGACGCGAAACGTGAGCCGCTGCTGCGTGCGCTGCGCGCCGCACAATGGAACGCCGCGCAGGTCGATGACCAGGTGCTCGACAAGCTGCATCCCGCACTCTATGGGCGCTTTCGTATCGCCTATCGCGATGCGCTGGGTGACATGATCGAAGCGTACGAACGCAACGACATCGACGCCGCCGAGAGGGCCGCGCACCGCCTCAGCCAGTTCATCCGCTGGTACCAGGCCGAGCGTCACACCTTCCGCTGGTGGCCCGACGCGACCCGCCGCAATTGACCTCCCCTCGCCCCGTCGTTAGTCTCATCGCCCACCACCACCCGGGGAGCACAATAATGACAATCAGAGTGACCTTCGAACTGAGTGATGCGGATGTCCGCCACTTCAAGCGCATCTCGAAAACCGCGAAGGAATTCGCCAAGGGCGCCGACGAGGCGACGCTGATCAATGCGGCGGTCGCGCAGCTCAGGCAGGTCAATGACGGCAAGATGCCCGACTTCATCGCCGAGCGCCTGCGTCGCCTGCAGAGCCTCATCGACATGCTGCAGGACGCGGAATGGAATCTCGCCGGCCCGGAACGCGAGCGTGTGCTTTCCGCCATCGCGTACTTCTCCGAGTCGCAGGACCTGATTCCCGACGCGACACCCGGCCTCGGCTTCCTCGACGACGCCATCATGATCGAGCTGGTGACGCGCGAGCTGAAGCACGAAATCGAGGCGTATGATGACTTCTGTGCCTTCCGCAATCGCGAGACGAAGGTCGGCCGCGAAGGCTCGCACGAGAAGTGGCTTGCCGAGAAGCGCCGCGAACTCCACGAGCGCATGCGCCGGCGCATCCGCCGTGACCGGTCCTCCGGCACGCGCGTTCGCATCTTCTGACGCGGGGCTCGCCCCGCTCGCCATTTCACGGAGCTTCAATGTCCGATAACGCGCAGCACCGCGCGCCGTCCATGCTGGACGCGGTGATTCCCGTGATCAGCCTCGTGCTGATGCTGATCGCTTCCGTCACTCTCTATGGGGCCGATTCCTCCTACGGCCCCAACCAGATCGCGCTGCTGCTCGCTGCCGGCATCGCCGCCATCATTGGCATCCGCAACGGCATGCGCTGGAAGCAGATCGAGGACGGCATCATCAGCGGCATCGCCGTCTCGCTGGGCGCGATGCTGATCCTGCTGGCCGTGGGTTCGCTGATCGCGGCGTGGATTCTCGCCGGCACCGTACCCACACTTATTTATTACGGGCTGATCCTGCTGCATCCGGCGATCTTCTATCCCGCCACCTGCCTGATCTGCGCCATCGTCGGCTCCAGCATCGGCAGTTCCTGGACGGTCGCAGGCACGCTGGGCATTGCCTTCATCGGCGTGGCCACGGCGCTTGGCCTGTCCCCTGCGGTCACCGCGGGCGCGATCATCTCGGGCGCCTACTTCGGCGACAAGATTTCACCGCTGTCGGACACCACCAACCTCGCCCCGGCGGTCGCCGGCAGCGAGCTGTTCTCGCACATCCGGCACATGCTCTGGACCACCCTGCCAAGCCTGCTGCTGGCAATGATCCTGTTCGGCATCGTCGGGATCTTCAGCCACAGCGAAAGCGATCTCGCCATCGGCGGCGAAATCACCGCCACGCTCGACCAGCAGTTCCGTCTCGGCTGGTATCTGCTGCTGCCGCTGGTGCTGGTCATCTGGCTGGCGGCGCGCAAGTTCCCGGCCTTCCCGACCATCATGATCGGCGCGCTGGTCGGCGTGGTGTTCGCGGTGATCTTCCAGCCCGACCAGGTTGTCGCGCTGGCGAACAACGCCGAGCTGTCCCGTGGAACGGCGTTGCTTTCCGGCGCCTGGACGGCGCTCGCGAACGGTTATGTGGCCGACACCGGCAACGCCGCGGTGGATGAGCTTCTCTCGCGCGGCGGCATGGTCAGCATGCTCAATACCGTGTGGCTGATCCTGTGCGCGCTGACCTTCGGCGCGGTGCTGGAAGTCACCGGCATTCTCGCCACTCTGCTGGAAGCGGTGCTGAAACTGGTGCGGGGCACCGGTTCGCTGATCGTGACCACCATCCTGACCTGCATCGGTTCGAACGTGATCGCGGCCGACCAGTACATGTCCATCGTGCTGCCGGGAAGGCTGTATCGCCTCGAGTTCGAGCGCCGCGGCCTGGCACCCGTGAACCTGTCGCGCGCGCTGGAGGATGGCGCCACCATCACCTCGCCGCTGGTGCCATGGAACACCTGCGGCGCGTTCATGGCGGGCACGCTGGGCGTGCCGACGCTGACCTACCTGCCGTTCTGCTTCTTCAACCTGATCAACCCGCTGCTCGCCATGATCTATGCGCTCGCGGGTTTCCGGGTTACACGCATCAACGGCGACGCGGAAGTCCGCGACGCGTCACGCGTGGCCTCCTGAAAAACGATGCGCCGCCGACCGGCGGCGCATTCTTCTCCGCTTCTTCATCTTTCAGGGCAGCAGGTACCAGACTGCCGCCGTCGCCGCCGCGAGCATCACAGCCTGCGCCCACCAGCGCCATGGCTTCAGCAGCAACTGCCCGACGAAAGCCAGTGCGGAAAGCAGCGTCAATCCGAGGAAAATCAGCGCGTAAAGCGTGAGCGGCCCCAGTTCGCGCTGCAGGCTCGGGTTCTCCGGCCCAAGCAGGACGAAGATCAGCAGGGTCACGGCAATGCCGAGAAAAATGGAGCCGCAGCTTCCGAGAACGATGCCGTTCAGAACGGTAATCGGCCGCATGAATGCACCTTGAGGGGAAAACCAGTGATTGAAGGAACGATGCGTCCCGGTTATGTTCGCATCAGACGAATCGGCGCGCGAAATGCGTGCGCCAGCACAACGGGACGTATTATGCGCATTTCACGCCATCCGCTGAAGCAATTCCTGTTTCTCCTGCTGCTCCTGCCCGCGTTCGCCGTTGCGGAACAGCAAGCCGAGATCCCCGAACTCAAGCCACAGCCGCAACAGGCGCTGGTGGAACAGCTCGTTGCCACCTACACCTCCCGCCTGCATTTCGCCAGCCGCGAGCTGGACGACAAGCTGTCGTCGGAGGTCTTCGAGCGCTACCTGGAGATGCTCGACCCGAGCAAGGTCTACTTCACGCGCGATGACATTGCAGGCTTCGAGAAGCATCGCCACGTGATCGACGATGCCCTGAAGAGCGGCCGCGTCGACGTCGCCTACGACATCTACAACACCCTGCTGAAGCGCATGGTGGAGCGCATCGCCAGCATCGACGTCCTGCTGCAGAAGGAACCGGATTTCAGCGTCGACGAATACTTCGAGTTTGATCGCCGCGACGCCGACTGGCAGACCGCGGCGGAACTCGACGAATACTGGCGCAAGCGCATCAAGAACGAAGCGCTGGGCCTGATGCTCGCCGACAAGACCTGGGATGAGACCCGCGAGCTGCTCTCCAAGCGCTATTCCAACTTCCGTCGCCGCGTCGCCCAGGTCAACAGCGGTGACGTGTTCGACCTGTTCATCAACGCCTACGCGCAGACCCTCGACCCGCACACCATGTACTTCTCGCCGCGCGACTCGGAGGAATTCGAGATTCGCATGAGCCTGAGCTACGAGGGCATCGGCGCGTCGCTGCAGATGGAAGACGAATACGTCACCATCATGAACACCATTCCCGGCGGTGCCGCGCATCGCAGCGGCGAACTCAAGCCCAAGGACCGCATCACCGCGGTCGGCGAAGGCGACGACGGCGAGATGACCGACGTGGTCGGCTGGCGCCTGGATGAAGTCGTCGACCTGATCCGCGGACCCAAGGACACGGTCGTGCGCCTGCAGATCCTGCCGGCCGGCGCCGCGCCGGGCACCAGCGAGCGCGTCATTTCGCTGGTACGCAGCGAGATCAAGCTGGAGGAACAGGCGGCGCAGGCCAGCGTGCTGGAAGTTCCCGAGGGCGAGCACAGCCGCAAGCTCGGCGTCATCAAGGTGCCCGCCTTCTATCTCGATTTCCGCGGCAAGGTCAGCGGCCGCGAGGACTACCGCAGCACCACCCGTGACGTGCGCCGGCTGATCGGCGAACTGAAGGAAAAGGGCGTGGACGGGCTGATCCTCGACCTGCGCTACAACGGCGGCGGTTCGCTGCAGGAAGCGGCGGAACTGACCGGCCTGTTCATCGATCAGGGGCCGGTGGTGCAGATCCGCGCCTCGGCCGGTCCCAAGGAAGTCATCGAGGACGTCGAGCCGGGCGTGGCCTGGGACGGGCCGCTGGTGGTGCTGGTCAACCGCTTCAGCGCCTCGGCCTCCGAGATCTTCGCCGGCGCCATCCAGGATTACGGCCGCGGCCTGGTTGTCGGCACGCGCACCTTCGGCAAGGGCACGGTCCAGCACCTCGTTGACCTGAATCGCATGCTCAACACCGAGACCGATCTCGGCCAGCTCAAGATGACCATCGGCATGTACTACCGGGTCAACGGCGCAAGCACCCAGCACCGCGGCGTGGTGCCGGACATCGAGCTGCCCTCGGAGCTGGACATCGATTCCATCGGCGAGAGCTCCCAGCCTACCGCCCTGCCCTGGGACGAAATCGAACCCGTGGGCAAGATCCGGGAAGTGGGCATCGCGGCGCGCGACGTGCTGCCGAAGATGCGCGAGGAAGTCTCGAAGCGCCAGCAGGAGGACGAGCTGTTCCGCCTGTTCGTCGATGACCTGCGCGAGCTGAACCGGCTGCGCGACGAGACCCGCGTCTCGCTGCAGATCGAGAAGCGGCAGAAGGAACAGGCCGAGCGCGACGCCCTGCAGCTGGAACGCATCAACAAGCGCCGCCTCGCCCTGGGCCTGGCGGAGGTGAAGTCCCTGGAAGAGGCCGCGGAGGCCGAGGAAGAGCATGACCTCGTGCTCCAGGAGGCCGGCCGCATCCTGCGCGACTACCTCGTCGAACTGACGCCGGCCGACCGCGGCCAGCGGCTCGCGGCGGGAGCCAGTCCCTGAGAAACCCCATACCTGCCAAAGCCGGGCCTCATGCCCGGCTTTTTTTTATGCCCCGCGGGAACCGGCCCACCCCGCTGAAATTCTTTTCCCAACGGGATTGAAAACCGGTTTTCTGCTGTTATACTTCACTACAACACTAGACTGATAAAGGGGTGGCCGACCCCATCCTTTCAACCGAACGTGAAATAGAGGACGTCACCATGTTCGAGCAACGCCTAACCCGACTTTCCGCCGTGATGCTGCTTTGCGCCGCGCTTGCCGCCTGCGGCAAGGCCCAGACGGCCGATGCCACTGCGGAAGCCGCCGGCCAGAAGGAAGAAGAGCAGGCCCCGGCGGTACCGGTCGAGGTCGCCGTGGCGCTGTCCGGCGACATCACCGCCCGCTATGCCGCCACCGGCACGCTGGAAGCCGAGCACGATGCCGAGGTGGTCGCGAAGGTGGGCGGCGTGGTCCAGGACCTGCTGGTCGAGGAAGGCGACCGCGTACAGGCAGGCCAGGTGCTGGCGAAGCTGGATGACGCCAGGCTGCGCATCGAGGTGGCGAGGGCCGAAGCGAATCTTGCCAAGCTGGAACAGGAATACCGCCGCAACCGCCGCCTGTACGAAAGCCAGCTGGTCAGCGCGGAGACCTTCGAGCGCCTCGGCCACGAGATGGAAGCCATGCGCGCCGAGCTCGACCTCGCCCGCCTGCAGCTCGAGTACACCGAGATCCGCGCACCGTTCGACGGCATTGTCGCCGAGCGCCACGTGAAGATCGGCAACATGGTCGAGCTCAACTCGCCCGCGTTCCGCGTCACCACCTACGACCCGCTGATCATCCGCCTGCACGTGCCCGAGCGCGAACTCAGCAAGCTGGCCAAGGGCCAGCCGGCGGCGCTGCGCGTCGATGCCCTGCCCGCGGAGATCTTCAGCGGCGTGGTGGATCGCGTCAGCCCGGTGGTGGATTCGAACACCGGCACCTTCGCCGTCACCGTGGCGGTGCGCGGCGAAGGCAAGCTCAAGCCCGGCATGTTCGGTCGCGTGGCCATCGTCCATGACACCCGCGCCAACGCGGTGCTGGTGCCCCGCTCCGCGGTGATGGTCGAGGACGCGCGCAGCTCGGTGTTCGTCGTCAGCGACGGCAAGGCCGAGCGGCGGTCCGTGGTCACCGGCTACGTGAACGACGGCATGATCGAGATCGTCGACGGCATCGCCCCCGGCGACTGGGTGATCACGGTCGGCCAGAACAGCCTGAAGAACGGCGCCCGGGTGGCTGCGGTGAACAGCCCGCTGCCCGAGCCCGGTCCTGAACTCGACGCCGCCGAGCAGGTCGCGGCGGTCGAATGAACATCGCGAAGGGAGTGAATGCCATGAACAAGACGCTTCGTAACCTCATCCTCGCCTCCTGCCTGCTGGCACCCGTTGCGCAGGCCGACGACATGGGCGTCTGCAAGCGCCTGGACATGGATGCGAACAACAACATCTCGATGTCGCTGCCGGACTTCCGCATCTTCAACGACTCGCTGGTGCTGCGGGACGATGACGGCGAGGAACTGCTGGTCATAACCCGCGAAGGCGTGCTGCGCTACCAGGGCAAGGAACTCGAGCTTACGCCGCACACTCGCGCGCTGGCCCTCGCCTACTACGAGAACGCCCAGCTTGCCACCGCGGAATTCGCGCAGCTCGGCATGAGCGCGGCGAAGATCGGTCTCTCCGCGGTCGGCGAAGCGTTCGCGCGCCTGTTCACCGGACGCTTCGACGAGCAGGCCTTCGAGGAGAAGATCGAGAACAAGGCCAGGGATCTCGAGGCGCGCGCCAACGCCGGCTGCACTTACCTGGAAGACATCCGGCGCATCGAACTCGAGCTCGCCGCCGAGCTGCCCGACTTCGAACCCGTCCTGTTCCGTAAGCGCGCCCT
Organism: Gammaproteobacteria bacterium; assembly: GCA_029263725.1. Lineage (GTDB taxonomy): Bacteria > Pseudomonadota > Gammaproteobacteria > Natronospirales > JAJUFS01 > JAJUFS01. The sequence continues at coordinate 14,886 of JAJUFS010000027.1, forward strand.
GCGCTGACGCCACTGCAACTCCCGGAAAAAGAACAACGCCATGAAGATTGTCGACGTCGCCATCAAACGCCGGGTAACCGTGTTCATGATCACGCTCGCGATCATGATCTTCGGCTTCGTGAGCTATGGCCGCCTGCGCGTCAACCTGCTGCCCGAGCTTTCCTATCCCACCATCACGGTCCGCACCGAGCTGGAAGGCGCGGCGCCGCTGGAGATCGAAAACCTCGTGACGCGCCCCATCGAGGAATCGGTGGGCACCATCAAGGGCCTGCGCAGCGTGCGTTCCATCTCGCGCACCGGAATTTCGGATGTGACGCTGGAATTCGCCTGGGGCACGAACATGGATTACGCGGGCGTCGACATTCGCGAGAAGCTCGACACCCTCACCCTGCCGCTGGATGCGGAGCGGCCGATGCTGCTGCGCTTCGATCCGTCGACCGAGCCCATCCTGCGCTTCGCGCTCAACGTCCGTCCTGACGCCATGACGGACCTGAGCGAGACCGAGCGCCTGACCTGGCTGCGCCGTTACGTCGACGAACAGCTGCTGAAGAACCTGGAGTCCATCGAGGGCGTGGCCGCGGTGAAGGCGAGCGGCGGCCTGGAAGACGAAATCCAGGTGCTGGTAGACCAGCAGAAGCTCGCGCAACTGCGTCTCACCGTGGCGGAGATCGCCGCGCGGCTGCGCGCCGAGAACGTCAATCTCTCCGGCGGCCGGCTGGAAGAGGACGGCCAGCAGTTCCTGGTGCGCACGGTGAACGAGTTCGGCTCCGTCGAGGAATTCGCCAACGCCATCGTCGCGCGCCGCAATGGCACACCGGTGTACCTGCGCGACATCGCCATCGTGCGCCAGGGACACCGCGAACGCGAGGCGATCACCCGCGTCGACGGCAAGGAGTCGGTGGAGATCGCCATCTACAAGGAAGGCGATGCCAATACCGTGGCCGTGGCGCGCAATGTCGAAAGCCGCCTGCGCCTGATCACTCCCGACCTGCCCGAGGAAATCTCCCTCGAGCGGCTCTACGACCAGTCGGTGTTCATCTCGCAGGCCATCGACGAAGTGGTGAACTCCGCCATCCTCGGCGGCCTGCTGGCGATGCTCGTGGTGTATTTCTTCCTGCGCAACTTCTGGACCACGCTGATCATCTCCATCGCCATCCCGATCTCGGTGGTCGGCACCTTCGTGGCGATGTACCTGATGGACATCAGCCTCAACATCATGTCGCTCGGCGGCATTTCGCTCGCCGTCGGCATGCTGGTCGACAGCGCGATCGTGACGCTGGAGAACATCACCCGTCACCGGCAGCAGCTCGGCAAGGACGTCATCACTGCCGCGCACGAAGGCACCAGCGAGATCGGCACGGCATTGATGGCCTCGACCCTGACCACCGTCGCGGTGTTCTTCCCGCTGGTGTTCGTGGAAGGCATCGGCGGCCAGCTGTTCGCGGACCAGGCGTGGACGATCACGGTCGCGCTGCTGTTCTCGCTGCTGCTGGCATTGTCGCTGGTGCCCATGCTGGCGAGCCTTGCGGCACGCGCGCCGCTCGCCGCGAACTACGCCTACGAGGAGGAGGAAGACCCGCGACCGCAGGGCCTGTTCCGCCGCATCGGCTGGTACCTGCGTCGTGCCCTGAAGGGGTTCTTCACGGCGATCACGTTTGTGATCTCCTGGCTGCTCATCCGCGCCAGCCGGCTCGTCAGCTGGGTAGGCCGCAAGGTCTTCACCCTGCCGGTCGGATTGTTCCAGCGCGGCTTCGCTGCCATCGAGCGCGTCTATCCCCGCCTGCTGGATTGGTCGCTGGCACACCGCGGTACGGTGCTCACGCTCGCGCTCGCCGTGTTTCTCGCCACGCTCTCGCTGGTGCCGCGCCTCGGTTTCGAACTGGTGCCGCAGCTTTCGCAGGGCGAGCTTTTCGTGGACCTGCGCGCCATGCCCGGTGCCGCGCTGGAACAGACCGACGCGCTGGTGCGTGAAATCGGCGAGCACGCTTCCGGCATCGATGGCGTTCTCAAGACCTACTCCGTCACCGGCGTGGGCAACCGGCTGGATGCCAACCCGTCCGAATCCGGCGAGAACACCGGCCGTATCAACATCGTCATGCAGCCGGGCAGCACGCGCGCCGACGAGGAACGCGTCATGAACGTGCTGCGCGAGGTGCTGGCCGCGAAGCCGGGCGTGCAGTTCGAGTTCGGCCGCCCCGAACTGTTTGCGCTGGATACGCCGCTGGAGGTGGAACTCAGTGGCTACGAGCTCGACGCCCTGAAGCAGGCCAGCCAGGCCGTCGCGAACGCACTGGAGGGCTCGGGTCGGTTCACGGACGTGAAGAACACCGTCGAGGACGGCTACCCCGAAATCCAGGTGCGTTTCGACCAGGAGCGCGCCGCGCAGCTTGGCCTGGTGGTTGCGGACATCGCCGATGCGGTGGTCGACAAGATCCGCGGCGAAGTTGCCACGCAGTATTCGTGGCGCGACCGCAAGATCGACGTGCTGATCCGTGCCCGCGAGGAGCAGCGCGCCTCGCTTGAGGATGTGCGGCAGCTGGTGGTCAACCCGACGAGCGATCGCCCGGTGACGCTGGAAAGCGTCGCCGACGTCAGCATCGGCATCGGCCCGAGCGAAATCCGCCGCCGCAACCAGGAGCGCGTCGCGGTGGTGTCCGCGAACCTCGCCTGGGGCGACCTCGCCAGCGCCGTCACGGAGATCGAGTCGCAGCTGGCCTCGCTCACGCTGCCCTCGTCGGTCACGGTGCGGGTCACCGGCCAGAGCGAGGACATGCAGCAGTCCTTCGAGTCGATGATGTTCGCGCTGGCCCTGGCGGTGTTCCTCGTCTACCTGGTGATGGCCTCGCAGTTCGAGTCGCTGATCCATCCGTTCGTGATCATGTTCTCCATTCCGCTGGCACTGTCGGGTGCGGTGCTGGCGCTGTGGATCACCGGCTCCACGGTCAGCATCGTGGTGTTCATCGGCCTGATGATGCTCGCGGGCATCGTGGTCAACAACGCCATCGTGCTCATCGACATGATCAACCAGCTGCGAGCACGCGGCATGGTGCGTGCCGCCGCCATCATGGAAGCGGGCCGCTCGCGACTGCGTCCCATCGTGATGACCATGTTGACCACGGTGCTCGGCCTGCTGCCGATGGCGCTGGGTCTCGGTGAAGGCGGCGAGATCCGTGCACCCATGGCGATCACGGTGATCGGCGGACTGATGCTCTCCACCCTGCTCACGCTGGTGGTCATCCCGGTGATGTACACGCTGATGGATCGCCGCGAGGCGGTCGCCACGCAGCTCGCCGCTGAACACTGAGGATCGCGATCATGAGGATTACCGAGCTTTCACTGCGCCGGCCGATCACGATCATCATGCTGTTCATCAGCCTGTCGGCGTTCGGCATCATTTCCGCCCGCCTGCTGCCGCTCGAGCAGTTCCCCGAGATCCAGTATCCCGGCTCGTTCATCCTGGTGCCCTACCAGGGCTCCTCGCCGGAAGAAGTCGAACGGCTGATCACCCGGCCCATCGAGGAGGCGCTGGCCACGCTCAGCAACATCGAGCGCATGCAGTCGACCTCGCGCCGCGACGGTGCCGAGATCGGCCTGTTCTTCGGCTGGAACACCGATGCGGCGATCAAGGGCATGGAGGTGATGGACAAGATCGACTCCATCCGTCATCTGCTGCCCGATGACGTGGAGCGCATCTTCGTGTTCCGCGGCTCGACCAGCGACGAGCCCATCCTGGTGCTGCGCCTCTCCAGCGAGCAGGTGGATCTCGCCTCCGCGTACGAGCTGCTCAACCGGCATCTCAAGCAGCGGCTGGAACGCCTGGACGGCGTTTCGCAGGCGCGGCTCGAAGGCGTCGAGCCCTGGGAGATCCGCATCGAGCTGCTGCCCGAGCGGCTCGCCGCGCACAACCTGTCGGTGATCGAGGTCATGCAGGTCCTGGAGCGCGCCAACTTCTCCATGACCGCGGGCGAGATCACCAGCAACGGCCAGCGCCTGCGCGTGCGGCCCGAGGGAGAGTTCCGCTCCATCGATGACGTGCGCAACCTGCCGATCCGCGCCAACCTGCGGGTCAGCGACATCGCCGAAGTGATCTACACCACGCGCGAACGCAGCTATGGCCGCAGCCTCGACCAGACCTATGCGATCGGCCTTTCGATCATGAAGGACACCGGCGCGAACATGGTGGAGGTGTCTGACCGCGTGCTGGCGGAAATCGAGGAGATTTCCCGGCTGCCGGAAATGCAGGGCATCCGCATCTTCTTCCTCAACAACGCTGCGGACGACGTGCGCCAGTCGCTTTCCGACCTGCTCAGCTCGGGCATCATCGGCGCCCTGCTCTCCATCGTCGTGCTG
>JAJUFS010000054.1 GCA_029263725.1 Gammaproteobacteria bacterium
ACGACGCGGGGATGAACGGCTCTGAAATACCAGAGCCGTTCAATGATGAACGTCCACATCAGGATGGTGACGATCAACACCGCGAAGAGGACGGGGCCGCCGGCCTCGAAGAACTCACGGATACCGATGTAGGTTTCGGTCAGCCAGATCATTTCTGCTTTTCCGCATGCGCTGCGATGATGCCGGCGCTCTGCTCTTCGATGATCTGCACGAGCTCACGGCTGCGCGAAGATACGATCGCGTGCAGCAGCACCATCGGGATCGCGACGACCAGGCCTTCGACCGTAGTGATGAGCGCGGTGGAAATACCGCCCGCCATCAGTTTCGGATCGCCGGTGCCGAACAGCGTGATCGACTCGAAGGTCAGGATCATGCCGGTCACGGTACCGAGCAGACCGAGCAGCGGTGCCACGGCCGCGATGATCTTGAGCGCGCCCTGCCACTTCTCGAGCTGCGGGGTCTCCTTGAGGATGGCCTCGTCGATCTTGAGCTCGAGCGTCTCGATGTCGTCGTTCTTGTTCTCGTTGTAAACGCTCAGCACGCGGCCCAGGGCGTTGTCGGGGCTTGGCTTGCCGGAACCCACCTGGGCCTTGATCTTGCGACCGGCGCCCCAGAGATAGATCAGGCGCTGCAGGGCGATGAGCAGGCCGAAAGCACCCAGCGACAGCGTGATGTAACCGATGACGCCACCCTGGTCGACGCGCTCCTTGAACGACGGTGCCAGCACCAGCGCACCGAGCAACGTACCCTGGGTCGGGTCAACCGCCATCTGGATCGGGCCCGTGCCGGGCTCGGCGCCGAACAGGTCGCCCGCCATGGACACGAAGCGGCCCGCCGGCTGACGGTTCAGCTCGACCAGGGACTGGGTTTCCGGCAGGTAACGCAGGAAACCATTCTGATTGATGGCGTTGAATACGCCCACGCGCACCACATCCTGCTCGACCGGCGTACCGTCTTCGGTGATGACCGTGTCAGTGAAACGAACGATCTTGCCCGACTGCACCATTTCCTCGAGGAAGGTGTTGGTCAGCGCCTCCAGCTCTTCGATCTTGGGCAGGCGGCTCGACTGCGCCAGCTTGGAAAGAATCTGACCGCGGTCATCGATCTGCGCCGACACCAGCGAGTTGTCCACCATGGACTTGGCGTTGCCGGCCATCTGACGAACGACGCCGAACACTTCGCCGAGGTTGCCGAGGCGCGTGCGAAGCGTCTCGGACAACTGGGTCAGCTCCTGTTCGTTGACGTCGAACTGCTGACGGAGGCGGTTGCTGCGCTCTTCTTCGGCGGTCAGGGCGGCCTGGGCCCGCTGCAGCATCTGGCGCTGCTGGTCGCGTGCCTGGCGGAACTCCTGCTCACGCCGCTGGTTCAGCGCGTTCTGCTCACGGCTGGCACGACGCACCTGCTCGAGAAGCTGGTCGAGGCTGTTGGCCTGCTGCTGCGCGGGCTGCGCAGGCTGCTCGCCCGCCACTGCGGCACCGGTCGCCGCCAGCATCGAAATCATGAAACCAAGGACAAACTTTTTCATCGCGCGCGCTCCGGTGCAGAAACAGGGAGTGTCAAGAGCTCAGGCGCCGCCTGCTTGCGGGCAATGCGCAGAGCACGGTCGATGGAATTGCGATAGCTGTCAGGCAAGGGTTCCCACTGACGCGTCTGCGGATTCCAGAAACCGGTTTCCTCGCGATCGATCGTCTGGTACGCCAGAAGAACACGACCGACGCGCAGGAAGTCGACGTTGCGCGCGTTGTCGCCCTCGCCGAGCAGGCCACGGTAGGCCTCGATGGTGCGGCCGTAATCGGTCTCGATCTGGTAGGCCTCCATGACGCGGCGGTACTTTTCCGAGACCGTCACGTTGGCCTTGTCCATCATGTCCTTGAGGTCGGCTACGCGATTGCGACGCTCATCCAGCAGGAAGGGCACGTCCAGCCGCACAAACTGTTCGAGGTTGTCGACCATGCGGATCATGAACGGCAGGATTTCCTTCTCCACAACTTCCACTTCGGACAGCTGCTGGCGAATGGAAAGCTTCTCTTCTTCCTGGTCACGGATCAGCTTTTCGAGCTGCTGGTTGTAGACCTTCAGTCGGTCGGTCTGCTGAACCACCGTGAGGTATTCAGTGAGAAGCTGCTGGGTTTCTTCACTGATCTGATCAACGCGTGTCTGCGATTGCGCCGACGAACGCTGCGTGGACTGCTGCGTCTGCATCGCCGTCTTGAGGACGTCCTCGGGAGCCGCGAAGGCGGCGGAGGCACCTGCAAGGGAGAGGCAGGACGCAACCACGAGCAGCTTCTTGTTGAGTAGCTTGGGCATGTTGATACCTTAAGTCTTACGTGGTTACTGAAACGTTCAGCGTCGGGGCATTACTGCACGCTCGCGCGCAGCACGACCATCAACCGAATGTAACAAAGAAAATGTTAAAAAAAAAGCAACGGTCCTCGCGCGCCAAGTGCTTGTAACAAGCGACTTTTCGAGGTTTCAAAGGGTGATTCCTGTCCATTAGCGCGCAGGTTCATCCTGTATGAAATCCGGTGTTGCCCCCGGTTACATGTTCCTGCGGTAACGCCCCCCGACATCATAGAGCGCCTGGGTAATCTGCCCGAGCGTACACAGCTTCACCGTCTCCATCAACTCGGAAAACAGGTTCCCGCCGCTGGATGCGACACGCTGCAGACGCGCAAGGGCAGCGGCGGCGGCCTCACCGTTGTGGGCATGGATCCGGCGGACGGCCTCGATCTGGGCCTGTTTCTCCTCTTCCGTGGAACGAATGAGTTCCGCCTCTCCCACTTCGTCGGAGTCCGGGCCTAGGAAGGTATTCACGCCGACGATGGGCAGCGAGCCGTCATGCTTCCTGGCCTCGTAATAAAGCGACTCTTCCTGGATCTTGCCGCGCTGGTACATGGTCTCCATTGCCCCGAGCACGCCGCCGCGTTCGCTGATGCGCTCGAACTCCTGGTACACCGCCTCCTCCACGAGGTCGGTGAGCTCTTCGATGATGAACGAGCCCTGCAGCGGGTTCTCGTTCTTGTTGAGGCCGAGCTCCTTGTTGATGATCAGCTGGATGGCGAGCGCGCGCCGCACCGATTCCTCGGTCGGCGTCGTGATCGCTTCGTCATAGGCGTTCGTGTGCAGGCTGTTGCAGTTGTCGTACAGCGCGTACAGCGCCTGCAGCGTGGTGCGGATGTCGTTGAACTGGATCTCCTGCGCGTGCAGCGAGCGTCCCGACGTCTGGATGTGGTACTTCAGCATCTGCGCACGCGGACCGGCGCCGTAGAGATCGCGCAGCGCGCGCGCCCAGATGCGGCGGGCGACGCGGCCGATCACGGAATATTCCGGATCCATGCCGTTCGAGAAGAAGAACGAGAAGTTCGGCGCGAAATCATCGACGTTCATGCCACGCGCCTTGTAGTACTCGAGCAGCGTGAAGCCGTTGGCGAGCGTGAAGGCGAGCTGCGAGATCGGATTCGCGCCGGCCTCGGCGATGTGATAGCCGGAGATCGACACCGAATAGAAATTGCGGACGTTGTGGTCGATGAAGTACTGCTGCACGTCGCCCATCATGCGCAGGGCGAAATCGGTGGAGAAGATGCAGGTGTTCTGCGCCTGGTCCTCCTTGAGGATGTCGGCCTGCACCGTGCCTCGCACGGTGGCGAGAACTTCGGCCTTGATCTTCTCGTAGGTCTCGCGATCGACCACCTGGTCGCCGGAGACGCCAAGCAAACCAAGCCCGAAGCCGTCATGGCCCTGCGGCAGCTCGCGGTTGTAGATCGGGCGGTTGCCGTCCTTGTACATCGCCGCAATCTTCTGCTCTGTTTCCTCCCACTTGCCGGTCTCGCGCAGATGGCGCTCGACCCGCTGGTCGATAGCGGCATTCATGAACATGGCGAGGATCATCGGCGCCGGACCGTTGATGGTCATCGACACCGAGGTGGTGGGCGCAGTGAGATCGAAGCCGGAGTACAGCTTCTTCATGTCGTCGACCGAGGCGATCGACACGCCCGAATTGCCGATGCGCCCGTAGATGTCCGGGCGCGGATCCGGGTCCTCGCCGTACAGCGTGACCGAATCGAAGGCGGTGGACAGCCGCGCCGCCGGCAGGCCGCGCGAGACGTAATGGAAGCGGTGGTTGGTGCGCTCCGGCGTGCCCTCGCCGGCGAACATGCGCGCCGGGTCCTCGCCGGTGCGGCGGTAGGGATACACACCCGCGGTGTACGGGTAGCGGCCAGGCAGGTTCTCCTCCATCAGCCAGCGCAGCAGGTCGCCCCAGTCCTGGTAGCGCGGCAGGCCGATCTTCGGAATCTTCAGCTTCGACAGCGACTCGGTGTAGTTGTCGCCGGTGACCTCCTTGCCGCGGACGAAGTAGGAGTACTTCTCGGTGCGCGCGCCCTTGGCCGTTTCCGGCCATTCGCGCAGCAGCTTCAGCCCTTCGGCGGAAATGTCATCGAGAGCGGCGTTGTAGCGCTGCCGCAGGGTACGCAGCGAATTGTCACCGCCCGCGGTCAGGGCCTCCTGCGGATAGGGCGCGAGCGGCGCGGGCAGGGCCTCGTCCTCCAGCGCGGCCAGCGCCTGGTACAGCGACTGCGCCAGGGTCGCGGCCTCGGCCTGCTTGCGGATGCGCTCATGCTGGCGGCGGCCCTGCTCGGCGATCTCGGCCAGGTAGCGCTCGCGGTTCGCGGGAATCAGGGCCTGCTTGTCCACCTCGACTTCGGGGAACTCGCCCTCCAGCTTCCAGGCGTCCTTCGGCAGCGAGAGCTTGGCGAGCATGTGGTCGATCAGGCCCTTGAACATGCGGTTCACGCCCGGATCGTTGAACTGGCTGGCGATGGTCGGATACACCGGCACCTGCTCGTCCGCCAGGTCGAACTTCAGGCGGTTGCGCTTCCACTGCTTGCGCACGTCGCGCAGCGCGTCCTTGGCGCCGCGCTTCTCGAACTTGTTGATCACCACCAGATCGGCGAAATCGAGCATGTCGATCTTCTCTAGCTGCGAGGCCGCGCCGTACTCGGAGGTCATCACGTAGCAGGAGAAATCCACTAGGTCGACGATCTCGGTGTCGGACTGGCCGATGCCGGCAGTCTCCACCAGGATCAGCCCGAAGCCGCAGTACTTCAGGTACTGGATGGTGTCGGCGAGCACCGCGCTGGTAGCGAGATGCTGGCGGCGGGTGGCGATGGAACGCATGTAGATGGCGTCATCGTCCAGGGAATTCATGCGGATGCGGTCGCCGAGCAGCGCCCCGCCGGTGCGGCGGCGGGTGGGATCGACGGCCAGCACGGCGATCTTCAGGTCCGGGTAGTGGCGGCGGAAGCGGTTCAGCAGCTCGTCGGTAAGGCTGGACTTGCCGGCGCCGCCAGTGCCGGTGAGACCCACCACCGGCGGCTTGTTGGTGGTGGCGCGCCAGGTCTTGCGCAGCTTCTCGATCTCGGCATCGCCCTCCTCGGCCAGCTCCAGGCGCGAGATGGTCGCGCCGATGGCCTGATGATCGCCGGGCCGGGCGCCGGTGCCGTCGATCTCGGGCTTCTTCCAGGCACGGACGCGCTTGAACACGTCCTCGATCATGCCGTTGAGGCCCATGTGCATGCCGTCGTGCGGGGTGTAGATCTTCTCGACGCCGTGCTTCTCCAGCTCGGCAATCTCGTGCGGCGCGATGGTGCCGCCGCCGCCGACCACGACGCGAATGTGCTCCGCGCCCTCTTCGCGCAGCATGTCCACCATGTAGGCGAAATACTCGTTGTGCCCGCCCTGGTAGGAGCTGACCGCGATGGCGTCGGCGTCTTCCTGCAGCGCCGCGCGCACGATCTCGCGTACGGAACGGTTGTGACCGAGGTGAATGACTTCCGCCCCGTGCTGCTGCAGCAGGCGGCGGATGAGATTGATGGCCGCATCGTGGCCATCAAACAGAGAAGCGGCGGTGATGAAACGGAGCGGACGGGACGCGACCGCGGTCTCGCGCTCGACGTTCATGGCAGCATTTCGCATGTCTAACCCCTGATTTATACGGGAATTTTCGTTTGGAATCGGCCGATTATACTGCCTGCCCCCGCCCCTCGCCGCCATTACGCAATGTAATTTCCGTGCCCGGTGGGAGCGGATGCGTCTATAATTCGCCCCCCGTAGGTGCGCGGCCACACGCGTCTTTCCGTTCATCCGCGCCGTTTCCCGCACAACTTCCGGCAGGCCCGCCGCGTGCGGACCCGAAATCCGTCAATCCGTCGAGGAGGACTTATGGAGCTTTTCGCCACCCTGGACACCATGGGGCACGAAGAGGTCGTCTTTTTTCACAGCAAGGACACCGGACTGAAGGCCATCGTGGCCATTCACAACACGGTTCTCGGCCCCGCGCTTGGTGGCTGCCGCATGTGGCCCTACAAGTCCGAGGCGGAGGCGCTCAATGACGTGCTGCGCCTTTCCAAGGGCATGACCTACAAGGCGGCGGTCTCCGGCCTCAACCTCGGCGGCGGCAAGTCGGTCATCATCGGCGACCCGATCAAGGACAAGACCGCGGCGGAAGCCTTCTTCCGTTCTTTCGGCCGCTTCATCGAATCCCTCAACGGCCGCTACATCACGGCCGAGGACGTCAACACCAGCGTCGAGATCATGGACTACATCCACATGGAAACCGACCATGTGGTGGGCGTGCACCCCGTGCACGGCGGCAGCGGCGACCCCTCGCCGTTCACCGCGCTGGGCGTGATCCAGGGCATCAAGGCCTCGCTGAACCGCAAGTACGGCCACACCGAGCTGGGCAAGGCGACCTACGCCGTGCAGGGCGTCGGCCACGTGGGCTTCCACATCGTCAAGACGCTGCTCGATTCCGGCGCCAAGGTGTTCGTCAGCGACATCAACCAGGACCGCGTGCAGCAGTGCGTGGACATGGGCGCCGAAGCCGTCACGGGTGATGACATCTACACCACGGACGCCAAGGTCTACGTGCCCTGCGCCCTGGGCGCCACGGTCAACGAGAAGACCATCCCGCTGCTCAAATGCGACATCATCGCCGGCTCCGCCAACAACCAGCTCGCCACCGACGAGTGCGGCGACGAACTGGAAAAGCGCGGCATCCTGTATGCGCCGGACTACGCCATCAACGCCGGCGGCCTGATGAACGTGTACATCGAGCTGCAGGGCTACAACGAGGAGCGCGCCACCCGCATGGTGGAAGGCGTCTACGACATCATCGAAAACATCTACAAGGTCGCCGACCGCGACGGCCTGCCGACCTACAAGGCCGCGGACCGCATGGCGGAAGAGCGCATCGCCCGCGTCGGCAAGGTCAAGCTCCCGCACATCAAGCAGGGACGCGACCGCTACGCCGCGGCACGCCGCCGCTGATCTGCAAGGGCCCGCGCAAGCGGGCCCTTCGCTTTTGCCCGGAGTTTCCCCGGGGCGACTTACCCCTCCCCCACTTTATATAATGTGCCGTCTGGCCTTCCGGCTCAGCACGCGGCCATTTGACGGAGAACGGCGTGAGCGTCATCAGAAACAGCATCAACGAAGACATCGACATGCTGCGCGAGGCGGTGCAGCGCTTTGCCGCCACCGAGATCGCCCCGCTGGCGGCCGAGATCGATCACAAGAACGAATTCCCGCAGGCGCTGTGGCCCAGGCTCGGCGAAATGGGCCTGCTGGGCATCACCATTCCCGAGGAATACGGCGGCGCCGGCATGGGTTACCTGGCGCACGTCGTGGCGATGGAGGAAATCTCCCGCGCCTCGGCCTCCGTAGGCCTGTCCTACGGCGCCCATTCCAACCTCTGCCTCAACAACCTCTACCTCAACGCCAACGAAGAGCAGCGCCGCAAGTACCTGCCGAAGCTGTGCAGCGGCGAATGGAAAGGCGCGCTCGCCATGTCCGAGCCGGGCGCCGGTTCCGACGTGGTCGGCTCGATGAGCTGCCGCGCAGAGAAGAAGGGTGACCGCTGGATCGCCAACGGCAGCAAGATGTGGATCACCAACGGCCCCGAGGCTGACGTGCTGCTGGTCTACATGCGCACCGCCGGCAAGGAGGCGGGCTCGAAGTGCATGACCGCCTTCATCATCGAGAAGGGCATGAAGGGTTTCCGCACGGCGCAGAAGCTCGACAAGCTGGGCATGCGCGGCTCCAACACCTGCGAACTCGTCTTCGAGGACTGCGAGATCCCCGAGGAGAACGTGCTCGGCGAGGTGAACCACGGGGTCTACATCCTGATGCGCGGCCTGGATTCCGAGCGCCTGGTGCTCTCCGGCGGTCCCATCGGCATCATGCAGGCGGCACTGGACGTGGTGCTGCCCTACATGCACGAGCGCAGGCAGTTCGACCAGCCGATCGGCACCTTCGAGCTGATGCAGGCGAAGATGGCCGACATGTACACCAGGCTGCAGAGCTCGCGCGCGTTCAGCTACCGCGTCGCAGAGCAATTCGATCGCGGCGAAGCCGTGCGCATGGACGCCGCCGCCGCGCTGCTGCTCGCCTCGGAAAACGCCGTGCAGGTTGCGCTGGAAGCCATCCAGGCGCTCGGCGGCAACGGCTACATCAACGAATACCCGACCGGCCGCCTGCTGCGCGATGCCAAGCTGTACGACATCGGCGCGGGCACCAACGAAATCCGCCGCATGCTGATCGGCCGCGAGCTGTTCAATGCCTCGGCAGGGGAATAAGGCGGGTAGAAGGTAGAAGAAAGAAGGAAGAAGAATTAAGAAGCCTCGATCTTCTCCCTTCTACCTTCTCCCTTCTTCCCCGGAACACACATTCAGCGATTCCTGGAGATACTCATGTCCAACGACCCCATCGTCATCGTTTCCGCCAAGCGCACGCCCATCGGCGCGTTCCAGGGCCAGCTTTCCGGCGCGCAGGCCACCGAGCTCGGCGCGGCCGCAATCAAGGCCGCGGTCGAGGCCGCGGGCATCGCGTCCACGGACGTCAATGAAGTCTTCATGGGCTGCGTGCTGCCCGCCGGCCTCGGCCAGGCGCCGGCGCGCCAGGCGGCACTCGGCGCCGGCCTGCCCACCTCGACCGGCTGCGTCACCGTGAACAAGGTCTGCGGCTCGGGCATGAAGACCGTGATGATGGGCGCCGATCTCATCAGTGCCGGTTCCGCCGACATCATCGTCGCAGGCGGCATGGAGTCCATGACCAACGCGCCCTACCTGCTGCCGAACGCGCGCGGCGGCATGCGCATGGGCCACGGCACCGTGCTCGACCACATGTTCTTCGATGGCCTGCAGAACCCATACGACAAGCAGATGATGGGCGCCTTCGGCGACCAGTGCGCGGCGAAGTTCAGCTTCACGCGCGAGGACCAGGACAACTTCGCCATCGAATCCGTGAAGCGCGCCCAGGCAGCGGTTGCCGAAGGCCGTTTCAAGGAAGAAGTCGTGCCGGTCACCGTAAGGCATCGCAAGGGCGAAAGCGTCGTCGACACCGACGAGGAGCCGGGCCGCTGCAACATCGAGAAGATTCCGCAGCTGAAGCCGGCATTCTCGAAGGAAGGCACGGTGACGGCAGCGTCCTCGTCGTCGATTTCCGATGGCGCGGCGGCGGTCGTGCTGATGCGCGCTTCGGAAGCGGCGAAGCGCGGCCTCAAGCCGCTCGCCCGCATCGTGGCGCACGCCGGTCATGCGCAGGAACCGGAATGGTTCACCACCGCGCCGGTAGGCGCGATCGCCAACGTGCTCGCCAGGGCGGGCTGGAAGGCGGATGACGTCGATCTCTACGAGATCAACGAAGCCTTCGCGGTGGTCGCCATGGCGGCGATGAAGGAGCACAAGCTCCCGCACGAGAAGGTCAACGTGAATGGCGGCGCCTGCGCACTCGGCCACCCGATCGGCGCCACCGGCGCGCGCCTCATCGTCACCCTGCTGCACGCACTCAAGGCACGCGGCCTGAAGAAGGGCATCGCCTCGCTGTGCATCGGCGGCGGCGAAGCGACGGCACTTGCGGTGGAGATGCTCTGAGCCCGGAAGACGTGAGACGTAAAACGGAAGACGGCGCCCGTCGTCACCGTAAACATCGTCTCACGTCTCACGTCCTACGTTTCACGAGGGGAACAGGATGCCGATTCTGAAGTCCAGCATCGACACGAGATCGGAAGAGTTCCAATCCAACCACGCCCACCTGCGCGCGCTGGTCGATGACCTGCGCGAGAAGATCCGCGTGGCGTCGCTGGGCGGGCCGGAGAAGGCGCGCGATAAGCACGTGGCGCGCGGCAAGCTGCTGCCGCGGGAGCGTGTCGAGGCGCTGCTGGATGAAGGCAGCCCGTTCCTGGAACTGTCGCCGCTGGCGGCCTTCGGTCTCTACAACGATGACGCGCCCGCCGCGGGCATCATCACAGGCATCGGCCGCATCTCGGGGCGCGAGTGCGTGATCGTCGCCAATGATGCGACGGTGAAGGGCGGCACTTATTATCCGCTCACCGTGAAGAAGCATCTGCGCGCGCAGGAAGTCGCGCTCGAGAATCGCCTGCCCTGCGTCTATCTCGTCGACTCCGGCGGCGCCTTCCTGCCGCTGCAGGACGAGGTCTTTCCCGACAAGGAACATTTCGGGCGCATCTTCTACAACCAGGCGCAGCTGTCCGCGCGCGGCATTCCGCAGATCGCGGTCGTGATGGGCTCGTGCACCGCGGGCGGCGCCTACGTGCCGGCGATGTCGGACGAAACCGTCATCGTGAAGAACCAGGGCACGATCTTCCTCGGCGGCCCGCCGCTGGTGAAGGCGGCCACCGGCGAGGAAGTGGATGCCGAGACGCTGGGCGGCGGCGACGTGCACACCCGCACCTCGGGTGTGGCGGATCACCTTGCCGACAACGACCAGCATGCGCTCGTCATCGCACGCGAGATCATCGCCAACCTGCATTACGCCCGTCCCGCCCTGCCCTTCGAACGCGCGACGCCCCGTCCGCCGCGCTTCGCCGCCGAGGAAATCTACGGCATCGTGCCGCAGGACACCCGCTATCCCTACGACGTGCGCGAAGTGATCGCGCGCATCGTCGACGATTCCGAGTTCCATGAATTCAAGCCGCTGTACGGCAAGACGCTGGTCTGCGGCTTCGCCCGCATCGAGGGCTATCCCGTCGGCATCATCGCCAACAACGGCATCCTGTTCTCCGAGTCCGCGCTCAAGGCCACGCACTTCATCCAGCTGTGCGAGCAGCGCCGCGTGCCGCTCGTGTTCCTGCAGAACATCACCGGCTTCATGGTGGGCCGCAAGTACGAGCACGGCGGCATCGCCAAGGATGGCGCGAAGATGGTGAACGCCGTGGCCACCACCACGGTGCCCAAGTTCACCGTCATCATCGGCGGCTCGTTCGGCGCCGGCAATTACGCCATGTGCGGCCGCGCCTATGGCGCGCGCTTCCTGTGGATGTGGCCGAATGCACGCATCTCGGTGATGGGCGGCGAACAGGCCGCCTCCGTGCTCGCCACCGACAGGCGCGACGGCCTCGCCGCGCGCGGCGAGCAATGGCCTGCCGAGGAAGAGGAAAGGTTCAAGCAGCCGATCCGCGAGCAGTACGAGCGCCAGGGCCATCCCTACTACGCTACCGCGCGACTGTGGGATGACGGCGTCATCGATCCCGCCGACACGCGCCGCGTGCTCGGGCTGGCGCTGGCTTCCGCCATGAACAGCTTCACGAGCCATGCACCGGCGCCGGGCTACGGCGTGTTC
>JAJUFS010000074.1 GCA_029263725.1 Gammaproteobacteria bacterium
CAGCCGCAGCAGCGTCTGCTCGCCCGCGATGCCATCGACGTTCAGGTTCTCGCGGCGCTGGAACTCGCGCACCCGCATCGCCAGCGCCTCATCGTAAAGCTCGGCTTCCTCGAATCCGGTTGCCCCGCCCAGCACGCGGTCAAGCTGCTCGCGCAGTTCCGCCACCGCGGGATGGCGGGTGCCGGGCCGCAGCGGCGGCTCGGTGGCGACCGGCAGGCGCCACAGCGCGAGGTAGTCGCCCGACCACCAGCGCAGCAGCTCGGTGACCGGGAACTCGGCGCGTTCCGCGCCGGCTGCCAGCGTCACGGCGTCTGCATTCCTTGCCAGCAGCGTGAGCTGGAAGCGCCCCTCGGGATGCAGCAGGTCGAGCGCTGCCGGCCGGTCCAGGGCGCGCAGCTCCGGCCAGCTGCCGCGGCCCAGCCGGCAGCGCAAGCCGGCTTCCTCTGCCTGCTCGCAGGCGGGTTTCTCGCCGGGTTCGAAATCGAGGCCCCAGGCCGCGAACAGCGCTGCGAGCGCATTGTCGGTACCCGCTTGTGAGGCGTTCGTGAGCAGCCAGCTTTCCAGCGTCATGACGGACGCTTCCTGACCTGCGGCCTGCACCTCGGTCTGCCAGGGTTGCCAGAAAGCCAGCCCGGAAATGCCGACTACCAGCAGGAACAGCGCCGCCAGCGCCGGCCAGCGGTTGGCGCCGGCGGGCGGCAGGGCTTCCCGCGCCGCCTGGCGCACGATGCCGACGTTCACCTCGCGGGCCTCGCGGGCGAAGGCGCCGAGCAGCGCGCGGTCGCAGAGGATGTTGATCCGGCGCGGGATTCCGGCGGTGTGTATCCAGACGGCGCGCAGCGCCGCCTTGCTGAACAGCGGCGCGCGCGCGCCGGCGATCTTCAGCCGGTGACTGATGTACTCGGCGAGTTCATCGCGGGCCAGCGGTTCGAGGTGATAACGGGCGGTGACCCGCTGCGCGAGCTGGCGCAGTTCGGGCCGGGCGAGCACGTCGCGCAGCTCCGGCTGGCCGATCAGCAGGATCTGCAGAAGCTTGGTCTTGGCGGTTTCCAGGTTGGTGAGCAGGCGGATCTGCTCCAGCACCTCGGTGGAAAGGTTCTGCGCCTCGTCGACGATCAGCACCGTGCGCCGGCCGGCGGCGTGCGTGGCCAGCAGGTGGCGGTTGAGGGCATCCACCAGCACGCGGTTGCCCGCGCCCGCGGGAACCTCGAGCTTCAGTTCCTGGCAGATCGCCTCAAGGAACTCGGTGACGTCGAGGCGCGGGTTGAGGATGAGCGCGACGTCCACGTCCTGCGGCATTTCGTCCAGCAGGCAGCGGGTGAGCGTGGTCTTACCGGTGCCGACTTCCCCGGTAAGCAGCACGAAGCCGCCGCCGGCGCGGATGCCATATAAAAGATGTGCCAGCGCCTCGGCGTGGCGCCGGCCAAGAAAGAGATAACGCGGGTCCGGCGTGATCGCGAACGGCGGCTCGTCCAGACCGAAATAGTCAGCGTACATGCCGCAATGATGCCTGAAGCCAGGCGGAGTGTGTCAAAGCGCGCTACTTGCCCTGCCTTTCCAGCAGCTTGCCGCGGGTGAGCGCGGTGCTGCCGAAGCGGCCGCGGATGGCGTCAACCAACTGGTCCACGGGACGCGCGGCCTGCGCGCCGCCGGCGCTGAACAGGTCGTTCTGCACGGCGTCCGCGAACTGGCTGGTGCCGATGCCCAGCAGGCGGATGCGTGCGCCCGGATGCCCCTGCCACCAGCCGCGCAACAGCTCGCGGCCCTCGCGGTAGAGCAGCGTGGTGTCGTTCGAGGGCGGCGAGAAGCTGCGCGAGCGCGTGTGGGTGGTGAAATCGGCTTCGCGGATCTTCACAGTGAGGGTGCGCGCCAGCAGCGATTTGCTGCGCAGCCGGGCGGACATCTTGTCGGCGAGCGCGAGCAGCACCTTCTCCAGTTCATCCAGCCGGGCAAGGTCGACGGGAAAGGTTTCCTCGGCGCTCACCGACTTGTCCTCGCGGTCGGGCTGTACCGCGCGCGTGTCGATGCCCGAGGCGAGCTGGCGGAAGCGCTCCGCCTGGTTGCCGAACAGCGCGCGCAGCAGTTCCGGACGCGCCCGCCGCAGGTCGCCGAAGGTGGCAAGGCCCGCGCGCACCACGCGCGGCAGGGTCTTCTCGCCCAGGCCCCACAGGCGCTTGACCGGCAGCGGATCGAGAAAGGCGTTCAGTTCCCCGGGCGGAACGATCACGAAACCGGCGGGCTTTTCCAGGTCGGAAGCGATCTTGGCGACGAACTTGTTGGGCGCGATGCCGATGGAGACGTTCAGGCCCGTGGCATCATGCACCCGCGCGCGCAGCGCCTCGCCGGTGGCGCGGATGCCGCCGAACAGCTTCACGCTGCCGGTGATGTCGAGGAAGGCCTCATCCAGCGACAGTCCCTCCACCAGGGGCGTGATCGAGCGCATCGCGTCGAACACCAGGTTGGAGACTTCGCGGTAGCGCTCGAAGCGCGGCTTCAGGAACACGCCGTGCGGGCAGCGTTGTCTCGCCTCGCGCGACGGCATCGCGGAATGGATGCCGTAGCGGCGCGCCTCGTAGCTCGCCGCCGAGACCACGCCGCGGTTGCCGATGCCGCCGACGATCACGGGCTTGCCGCGCAGGGAAGGATCGTCATGCTGCTCCACGGACGCGAAGAACGCGTCCATGTCGGCATGCAGGATGACGCGCGGCCAGGTTGCTTCGCTCAACTGCGCTTCGGCGGGAATTCGGAGAGCACGAAGCGCACCGCTTCCGTGACGCGCTCCTGGTCGAAGTTGCGGCGCGTGAGTTCGGCGTCACGCCAGCCGCGCCAGACCAGATCGCCGCTCTTCGCATCGACGATGTCGATGATCAGCGTGCCTTCCTGGAAGGTGCGCGGCCACATGTCCACGACCACGCCGGAACCCCAGCGGCGGCCCCAGTGACCATAGCCGAGCTGCATGTAGCTGCCGCGATATTCGCGCTCCGCCTGCGCGGTGTGATAGGTGACCAGGAAATCGGCATTCTCTTCGACCTGGCGGAAACCGCGCGATTCGAGTTCGTTCGCCACCGCCTGGCGCACGCGATTGGTGAGCAGCGGGCTGTCCAGCACCGGATGCGAAACGCTGACGTCCTCTTCACCGTGACGGGGATCGAGCCACTGGAAGGTGCGGTAGGCGGAGAAGTCGGCCTGGGCGTCATATTCCACGGCCGGCCGGTAGGCGCAGCCTGCCAGCAGCACAAGGGCGAGCCCGATCGACAGCAAGGCAATTCGTGTCATGGCACGTCTCCTCGGTTATAAGGAACGTCATTATCCAACATTGGGCCGGGCATCCAATGCTCAAGCAGCAGTTGCGATGCAGCAGGGGAAGGGCGAAGATTCGGATTGTTCTGTCCGTCCCGGATTAACATAATTCCCTCCGTGAACACTCCCATCAAATCCCTGTTGCTGTATTCCGGACTGGTTGCCGGAATCGGCTGGCTGCTGCTGGGCCTCGCGCTGCTCATGCTGCCAGTGCCGCCCGTGCAGCCGGTGAGCGCGCTGCTGTTCACGGTATTCACCATCTTCCTGATCGCGGGAGGCTTCTCGGGACCGCACTTCGGGCACACTTCGCTGGACCGCGTCGCGCAGGTCGCATCGGTGCTGATCTTCGGCGCGGTGATCGGCGCGCTCATCAACGCGGTCGCCTCCTTCGTCTGGCCGTTCGTCGACAATCGTCACAACCGCGGCAGCTTCAGGCGCCGCCTGGTACGCGCGCTGCACGGCTCCGGCATGTTCGCGATCATGGTGCTGGCCGGCGGGCTGGCCTACGAGCGCCTCGGCGGCGTCGTGCCGCTGACGGTGACGGATGGCCAGCACCTCGCACTGATCGTGCTCATGGCGCTGCTGATGCAGGCGATCAACGAAACCTTCATGGCGGTGTACGCACACTTCAATGAAGGCGATTTCCGCAAGTCGCTGTCGCTGTTCTCCTCGCTGCTCGAACTGGCCACCGTGCCGCTCGGCGTGTTCACCGCGATCGTCTACAACCTCGGGCGGCTGGACATGCTGCTCCTGTATCTCGCACTGCTGCTGCTGGCGATGATCCTGGTGCGGCGCTTTGCCGAGAATCACTGGGCGCTGGCGGAGCGGCTCGATGAGCTGCTGGTGATCAACCGCATCAGCCGCGCCATCAGCTCGTCGCTGATCCTCGATGATCTGGTCGAGCTCGTCTTCGAGCAATGCCGCAAGCTGCTGAACTTCTCCGCCTTCTACCTCGTGCTCTACGACGAGAAGACCGCGACGCTGGATTTCCGCCTGCATCACAACGAGCAGGGGCGCGGACCCCGCAAGCGCCGTCCGCTGGGCGAAGGCGCGCTCGGCTGGGTGATCCGCAACCAGCGGCCGTTCCTGATCACCGACTGGGAAGCCTCCACGCACGAGGTGAAGCAGCACGCAGTGATCGTCGGGCAGACGCCGCGTGCCGTCATCGGCGTGCCGATGGTGTACGGCAACCGCGTGCTGGGCGCGATCAGCGTGCAGAGCTTCACCGCCGGCGAGTTCGATGAGGACGATCTCAGCCTGCTGATGACGCTCGCCGACCAGGTCGCGGTGGCGATCGCCAACGCGCAGCTGTTCCAGGAACTCGAGCAGCACAAGGAGCAGCTCGAAGCGCGCGTCGAGGAGCGCACCCGCGAGATCGAGGCGCAGAAGGAGTCGCTGCTGAAGCTCTCCGAGTCGCTGCGCGAAGCGAGCGAGCAGAAGGAACTGCTGCTGCGCGAGCTGCAGCTGAAGACCAGCGAGCTCGATCGCCAGACCAAGGAAGACAGCCTCACCGGCGTCTACAACCGCCGCTTCATGGACCGGCGCCTGTCCGAGGAATTCCGGCGCGCGGAGCGCTTCGGCCATCCGGTGTCGGTGGCGCTGATCGACATCGACGACTTCAAGCACATCAACGACAGCTTCTCGCACATGCTCGCCGATGACGTGTTGCGCGTGGTGACGAAGATCCTTCGCAGCCAGTGCCGCTCCATCGACGTCATCGCGCGTTACGGCGGCGACGAGTTCCTGCTGTTCTTCCCCGAAACGCCGCCCGCCTCCGCGCTCACCGTCTGCGAGAAGATCCGCGAGGCCGTGGCCGGTTACGACTGGGATACGCTGCATCCGGACCTGAAGGTGACTACCAGCATCGGTGTCGCCGGCTTCGAGGCCGGCGGCAGCGAGCGCGAGACCATGCTGGCCGCGGACGCGAAGCTGTACGAGGCGAAGCGCGCCGGCCGCAACAAGGTCTGCGGCTGAACGCTCATTGCAAATTGCAGTTACCCAATTCACTCTAGCCGCGGGTTCCTCTCCTCCGGTGAAGCGCCCTTTGGCGCCCGGATGCCTTCCGGTAGGCTGACCGAATGCGCCAGACACTTGCTTCGCTGTTCGCTCTCTTTGTCGCCACGCTCACGCTGACGCTGGGCAGCGGCTACCTCAGCACGTTTCTCTCCCTGAAGATGAAGACGCTGGAGGCGCCCGACTGGCTGGTCGGTATCGTCATGTCCGGCTATTACCTCGGCCTCGTGCTGGGCGCGCGCCTCTGTCACCGCGTGCTGCAGCGGGTCGGCCACATCCGCGCCTTCGCGGTGTTCGCGGCGCTGAACAGCGCCATCGTGTTGGCGCATGGCATCTTCGTGATCCCGATGCTGTGGTTCCCGCTGCGCGTGCTCACCGGCATTTCCATGATGGGCCTGTTCATGGTGGTCGAGAGCTGGCTGAACGAGCGTTCGCCGCGCGAGTTCCGTGCGCGCGTGTTTTCCTTCTACATGATCATGCAGTACGTGGGCTCGGGCGCCGGCCAGTACCTGCTGAACATCGGTGCCATTACCGAACCGGTGCATTTCTTCGTCATCGGCATGCTGTTCGCGCTATGCCTGCTGCCGGTGTCGCTGACCCGCACCATGCATCCCGCGCCGATCGAGGCGGTGAGCTTCAACTGGTCGCGCATCTACAAGACCGCGCCGTTCGGCCTGCTTGGCGTGCTGGTCTCCGGCGTCATCAACGGCTCGTTCTATGGTCTCGCGCCGATCTATGCGCGCACCCAGGGGCTGGACCTGTCACAGGTGGCGAACTTCATGGCCGCGACCATCGTCGGCGGCCTGCTGCTGCAGTATCCGGTGGGCATGCTCTCGGATCGTTTCGAGCGGCGCCTGATGCTCGCGCTGCTGTTCTTTGCCACCGGCAGCCTGAGCGCACTGCTCGCGATCGGTGGCGCCGATGCGGTATGGCTGATGTACCTGTCCGCGGCGTTGTTCGGCGGCGCGGCCTTCACCATCTACCCGGTGGCGGTGGCGCACACGCATGATCACTTCGACGCCAGCAAGGTCGTGGTGGTCTCCGCCGCGCTGCTGGTGGTCTACGGCCTTGGCGCGACCATCGGTCCGCTGCTGGCCTCGGTCGCCATGTGGCTGCTCGGCGCGCGCGGGCTGTTCCTGTTCGTCGCCACCGTCGCGCTGCTGTTCTCGCTGGTCGCGCTGCTCAGCCGCCGCGTCGAGCCGGAGGCGGTGGCAGCGCAGGAGCCTTTCGTGGCCGTGCCGCCGTCGACCTCGCCGGTCATCAACACCCTCGACCCGCGCGCCGGCGAGGAACAGGCAACGGTGCTGGAAGAGGAAGACCTCGAAGCGGCGGAAGAAGAAAACGAAGAGGAAGACAACGAATCCGAACCGCCGCGCGAATGACGGTCCGGCATGTGAAAAGGCCGGGCATCTGCCCGGCCTTTTTCCTTTACTGCTCCGTCACCGTGATGGTGATCTTCTTGGAAACCACCGGCGGATCATGCGGGATGTGCAGGTGATCGCCGAGCACCAGCTGCAGGGTGTGCGTGCCCGGCTCGAGCTCGATCACCGTTTCGGTCTGGCCGCCGCCGAAGTGCAGGTGATTCGCGTCCGCCGGGATGGGCTTGCCGGCCGGCGGCGTCGGCGCGTCGATGACGAGGTGATGGTGGCCGGTGCTGGGCGCCTGCACGCCGGCAGGCGCGATGCCCATGCCGCGCAGGCCGAACACGACGCGCACCGGGCCGCTGACGGTCTCGCCATCCGTGGGCGTGATGAAATAGAGCTCAGGCTCGTTCGCGGCTGCCGCGAACGGCAGGGCAAGACAGAACATCAGGGTAAGCAGACGCATGTGTCGCACCTCCTAGGTCTCGGTGAACATGGTGTAGACAATGGTAAGGCCGAAGGTCACCGCCAGCAGGATGAAATAGGCGAAGAACAGCAGCGAGAACTTGAACAGCGTAAGCACGCGGCCCTGCCCGTAGACGCGCCGCATGGAGCGATACAGGTAGTAGGTGATGTAGATCCACACCGCGGCGCTCACCCAGCCGGCCAGGACCTGGAGTTGCTCGACCCGCTCGGCGAGCTCCGCCCACAGCAGCCACAGCAGGAAGATCAGGAACACCGCCGAGTGGTAATGCAGGGTGAACACCAGGTGCTCGACGTAGTAGCGCCTGGAGCCGATGTAGGCGAGCTTCAGCACCAGCGCGACCAGCGGCAGGAACACGAACATCATGGTCGGGATGTGCTGCATCACCCGCTGCATGAACGCGCCGGGATACTTCTCGATCTCCCGGGCGCTGCTCTCAAGGCGTTCCTCGAAGCCGCTCCAGGTGAACCCCTGGCCCTGCTCCTCCTTCGCTTCCGCGGCACTCGCATCCACGCCGATGCCGAAACGCCTGTTAAGTTCCTCGAGCTCTTCCTCGTAGGCCAGCCGGCGACGGCCCTGCAGCTCCTCGGCGGACGCCACCGGCGGCGGATTGCTGTCCGCGTCCTTGTCGATGATGGAAAGGTCGGTCAGCAGCGTGGCGGCGAAGAAGAACAGCAGCGAGACGAAGATGTACATCCGCACCGGCGGCAGGTAGTGCTGGCGGCGGCTGCGCACGAATTCGTTGGTCAGGAACCCGGGTTTCAGCAGCAGCGGCCGCAGGGTGCGGAAGAAGCGCGAATCATAGTTGAACGTGTCGTCGATGAAGTCGCCGATGATGGCGAACAGCGAAGTCAGGTAATTGCGCGCCGGCTGGCCGCAGTTCGCGCAGAACTCTCCGGTGATGGTGGCGTAGCAGTTGTCGCAATGAAGCGGCGCGTTGCGCAGCGCCTCGGCATCGAACAGCAGCGGCGCCTCCGGCGGCGTGTATTCCGCCAGCGGCACGATGCGCCGGCTGGCGGAAAACCGTCCCGGGAAGCGCTCCAGCCCGTCGGCACGCATGTTGGCGGCAAAGCTGCGCAGGTACCTGTCGAGCTTGCGCCGTGATTCCACCTCGTAGGCGACGATGCGCACCGCGCGCAGCGTCGAGGTCAACTCCGCCGACTTCCACGCCGTCGCCTGCCGGAAGCCGTCGTACTCGAGCATCTTGCTGGCATGATGCGCGAGCCACTCGTCGAACGCGTGGATCACTTCCACGTCGACTTCCAGCCGCACCTCGTAGATCACGGGCTGAGGCTCGCGCTTCCAGAACATTCATTCCCCCAGGGCTTGTGTTGCGGCGAGGCAAGTTTGCCACAGGGGGCGCGAGAGGTGAGAGGCGAGGGGAAGAAGGGAGAAGGGAGAAGACGTGAGACGACTGCGTGACAGAATTGAACTCCCCTCTCCCCTGGCGGGAAAGAAGCACGGCCGGATAAAGAAAACCCGGATCTCGCCTGCGCTCGATCCGGGCCATGCATGCAGGAGGGGAAGGAAGAAGATCTTCTACCTTCTCCCTTCTTTCTTCTTTTTCATGCCTGCTTCCACGACTCCCTGGTGCGTTCCGCTTCCTCAAGCGTGTGCTGCAGCGGCCGGGTGCCGAGTTCATCGGGAGAGA
>JAJUFS010000036.1 GCA_029263725.1 Gammaproteobacteria bacterium
ATTTCTTCGGCAGGCCTGCCGAGCCGGTAGCCGCCGCCCGGCCCGCGCACGCTATCCACCAGGCCCTGCTTGCGCAGCCTCGTGAACAGCTGTTCCAGGTAGGCCAGCGAAATGTCCTGCCGCGCCGCGATGTCGCCGAGGCACACCGCCTGTTGCTCGCCGTTCAGGGCGAGGTCCAGCATGGCGGTGACCGCGTAACGGCCCTTGGTGGTGAGTTTCATGGCGAGTCGTCCATCCCCTCCCGCCGGGCAGTATACCTTAGCGAAAAACTCAAGTATTAGCGGATATCGGGCGCGAGCGTCGTCAGAATGCCGCGCAGTATCTGCACCTCGTTGTGATCCAGCCCGGCGCGGTTGTACAGCCTGCGCAGGCGCCGCATCAGGTGCTCGGGATTGTCCGGGTTGAGGAAGCCGCGATCCGCCAGGACGCGCTGCAGGTGCGCGTACAGCTGTTCGAGCTGCTCGTGGGTGGCGGGCGGCGCTTCCGGCTCTCGCACGGGACGGTGACCGGCGAGCGCCGCCACGCGCAGTTCGTAGCTCAACACCTGCACCGCGGCAGCGAGATTGAGCGAGGCGTAGTCCGGATTGGCAGGAATGGTGACCACGTGAGTGCACAGATCGAGCTCGGCATTGGTGAGCCCGGTACGCTCGCGGCCGAACACCAGCGCGCACTCACCGGATGCAGCCATTACGGTCTCGCCGCACTGCCGCGGATCGAGTTCCGGCCAGGCGAGCTTGCGCGGCCGCGCCGAGGCGCCGGCGACCAGCGTGCACTCCGCCACCGCTTCCCGCAGGCTGCCGACAATCCTTGCCTCGGCCAGCACTTCGGTCGCGCCGGAGGCGCGGGCTTCCGCTTCGTCGCTGGGGAATTGCCGCGGGTTGACGAGGTAAAGCCGCGCAAGCCCCATCGTCTTCATGGCGCGGGCGGCGGCGCCGATGTTTCCCGGATGCTGCGTTTCCACCAGCACCACGCGCACCTTGTCCAGCTGGTCCTGCATCGCGACTCCCTTGATCCTTTCGCCGCCCGTACCCGAGCGGCGCCCTTTCCGGTATTCTACGCGCCCTGCTTTCCCGTTCTTTCAAAAATCCAGGTGCCCCTGATGCATCCAATGCTGAATATTGGCGTGCGCGCCGCGCGCCGCGCCGGCGACATCATCGTTCGCAGCCTCGATCGCGTGGCTGACCTGCGCGTCGAAACCAAGGCCGGCAATGACTTCGTCTCCGAGGTCGACCGCGAGGCCGAACGCGCCATCATCGAAACCATTCGCCGCTCCTACCCCGATCACGCCTTTCTCGGCGAGGAGTCCGGCAAGAGCGGGCACTCGGAGTTCGAGTGGATCATCGATCCGCTCGATGGCACCACCAATTTCCTGCATGGCTTCCCGGTGTTCGCGGTTTCGATCGCGCTGCGCGTCAAGGGCCGCATCGAACACGGCGTCATCTACGATCCGCTGCGCCAGGAGCTGTTCACGGCCTCCCGTGGCAGCGGCGCGCAGCTGGATGGCCGGCGCCTGCGCGTCAGCAAATGCCGCGAGCTTTCCACGGCACTGCTCGGCACGGGCTTCCCGTACCGCGACCAGGACGACCTCGACAAGTACATGGCCACCTTCCGCGTGATGACCCGGCAAAGCCGCGGCATCCGCCGCGCCGGCAGCGCGGCGCTGGATCTCGCCTACGTCGCGGCCGGGCGTCTCGATGGCTTCTGGGAGTTCAACCTGCAGCTGTGGGACATCGCCGCGGGCGTGCTGATGATCCACGAGGCCGGCGGGCTGACCGGCTCGCCCAGCGGCGGCACCAATCACCTGGAGACAGGCAACGTGCTTGCCGCCAATCCCAAGCTGTTCGCGGAAATGGCCAAGGTGCTGAAACCGCTGGTCTGACCAGGCCAGCAACAAGAAAGAAGCCGCGCATTGCGCGGCTTTTTTTCGTTCCGGCTTTTTCAGGGCATATCGTCCACGGGCGCCGATTCCTTCAGCGGCAGCAGGTCTTCCCGCTTCAGGCCCAGCATCAGCGACACGATAGTGGCCACGAAGATGGTCGAATAGGTGCCGACGACGATGCCGATGATCAGCGAGATGGTGAAGCTGTAGAAATCCTCGCCACCCCAGTAGAACAGCGCGAACAGCACCAGCAGCGTGGTGATGCCGGTCATCACCGTGCGCGCCAGCGTCTGGTTGATGGCGTCGTTGGTGATCTTGCGGATGTCGCTTTCGCGGCTGATCCGGAAGTTCTCGCGCAGGCGGTCATAGACGACCACGGTGTCGTTCAGCGAATAGCCGATCAGGGTGAGGATGGCCGCGAGCACCGTGAGGTCGAACGGCATCTGGAACCAGGAAATCACGCCAAGCGCGATCAGCGAGTCGTGCGCCAATCCTGCCACCGCGCCGACCGCGAGCTTCCACTGGAAACGCACGCCGACGTAGATCAGGATGCCGATCAGCGCGAACATGGCGGCGAGTATGCCGTCCTGGGTGAGCTGCTCGCCCACCTGCGGACCGACGAACTCCACCCGCCGCATCTGCACGCGCGGCTCGTCCGCACGCAAGGCGCGCAGCACTTCCTCGCTGATCTCGGCATTGGACTTGTCTGCTTCCGGCTGCAGGCGGATCAGCACTTCCGAGGTGTCGCCGAAATGCTGCACCAGCGCGTCGGGATGTCCCGCCTCCTCCAGCCGCTCGCGAATCGGATCGAGCTCGGCGGAGCCGGGGTAGCCGACTTCCAGCACCACGCCGCCGGTGAAGTCGATGCTGAAGTTGAAGCCCTTGACGGCAATCGTGCCGATCGCGGCAATCACCATCAGCAGCGACAGCGCGATGGCGGGCACGCGCTTGCCGATGAAATCGATGTTCGGTGTCTTCTTGAAAAATTCCATGTCGGCCTGCCTCAGATCCAGAGCGTCTGCAGTCGGCGCCCGCCGCAGATCGCGTTCACGACAGCGCGCGTGATGATGATGGCCGTGAACATCGACGTCAGGATGCCGATGGACAAGGTCACGGCGAAGCCCTTGATCGGGCCGGTGCCGAAGATGAACAGCACGACGCCGGCGATCAGGGTGGTGATGTTGCCGTCGAGAATGGAAGACAGCGCCTTGTCATAGCCCTGGGAGATCGCCTGCTGCGGATTGGAACCCGCACGCAGTTCCTCGCGCATGCGCTCGAAAATCAGCACGTTGGCGTCCACAGCCATGCCGATGGTGAGCACGATGCCGGCAATGCCCGGCAAGGTCAGGGTTGCCTGCAGCAACGACAGCACCGCGAGCATCTGCACCACGTTCATGATCAGGCCGATGTTGGCGATCAGGCCGAAGGCGCGGTAGTACAGCGCCATGAACACGAACACCATCAGCGAGCCGATCACCACGGCCTTCACGCCCTGTTCGATGTTGTCCGCGCCCAGGCTCGGGCCGATGGTGCGTTCCTCGACGATGTTGATCGGTGCTGCCAGCGAGCCGGCGCGCAGCAACAGGGCGAGGTTGCGCGCTTCGGCGGGCTCGAGTCCCGTGATCTGGAAGCGGTTCGAGAACACGCCCTGGATGGTGGCGACCGAAATCACCTCTTCCACCGTGCGGAAGCGCGTTTCCGGCTCGCCGTTCACCAGCACGGTGTACGGCCGGTTCTCGATGAACACCACCGCCATCGGCTTGCCGAGGTTGGCGCGGGTGGTATCGAGCATGCGCCGGCCGCCCTGCGAATCCAGCGTGATGTTCACCGCCGGGCGGTTGTTCTGGTCGAAACCGGCGGAGGCATCGGTCAGCTGGTCGCCGGTGACGATGATCTCGCGGTTGAGCAGCACGGGCAGGCCGCTGTCACGGCGCTTGTAGAGCTTGGCGCCCGGCGGCACTCGCCCGGTGCGCGCGGCGGCCGCGGCGTCACCTTCGAGGTACTGCATGCGGAACTCGACCGTCGCCGTGGCGCTGATGATGCGCTTGGCGCGGGCCGTGTCCTGCACGCCCGGCAGCTGCACCACGATGCCGCTGTCGCCCTGCCGCTGCACCAGCGGCTCGGCCACGCCGAGCTCGTCGACACGGTTGCGGATGGTGGTGGTGTTCTGCTGGATGGCGCCGGTGCGGATCTCGCGCATGCGCTGCTCGCTGACGACCAGCTCGATCACCGGCTGGCCGGACTCCGTCGCCGCCTGCACGTCCAGCCCGGGCAGCTCGCGGCGCAGGCCACGGACGGCGCGATCCAGGTCCGCGGCGTCACGCAGCGTCGCGCGGATGCGCTGGCGATCCACGGTCACCGCGGAATAGCGGATGCCTTCCTCCCGGAGGAAGGCGCGTACGTCGCTCTCGTAACGCTCCAGCGCCTGCTCGATGGCGGCTTCCATGTCCACTTCCAGCAGGAAGTGCACGCCGCCGCGCAGGTCGAGGCCGAGGTTCATGGGCCGCAGTCCCAGCGACTGCATCCAGCCGGGCATGCGCGGCGCCAGGTTCAGCGCCACGGTGACTTCGTCACCCAGCGTGGCCTGCAGCACGTCCACGGCGCGCAGCTGCGCTTCGGTCTCGGCGAAGCGAACCAGAATATGGTTTTCCGCACGCTCCAGGGCGAGGTACTCGAGACCGTCGTTCTCGAGTTCGCGGGCGATCTGTTCGGCGAGCGGCTCGCCCACGGGCATTTCGCTCAGCAGCGAGACCTGCACGGCCGGGTCCTCGCCGTAGAAATTCGGCAGGGCGATGATGATGCTCGCCACCGCCACGATCACGACGAGGGCGTTCTTCCAGAGAGGATATTGATTCATGGAACTGTCCGGGTCAGAGCGTCTTCAACGTGCCCTTGGGCAGCACGGCGCCCACGGCATGCTTCTGCACCTTGATTTCAACGCCGTTGGCAATCTCGACGCTCGCGTACTGTTCACCCACCTTGGTGACCCTGCCGGCAATGCCGCCGCCCGTGACGATCTCGTCGCCCACGGCCAGGGCCT
Source organism: Gammaproteobacteria bacterium (assembly GCA_029263725.1). Taxonomy (GTDB): domain Bacteria; phylum Pseudomonadota; class Gammaproteobacteria; order Natronospirales; family JAJUFS01; genus JAJUFS01. The sequence continues at coordinate 4,920 of JAJUFS010000036.1, forward strand.
CGATCATCTTGCGATGTTCCTTGGCGCGCTTGCTCTGCGGACGGATCAGCAGGAAATAGAAGACCACGAAGATGATGATGAGCGGCAGAAGGCTCATGAGCGGATTGGACTGGGCGGGCCCGCCGGCGGCGGCCATGGCATCGCTGATGAAGAAGTTCATTGCTCTTTCCTTGTCGTGTCCCCGCGGGGAGATCGTTGATTCTAAAGAGTAATTGCCTCAAGAAAGCTGGTCATTATGGCACAGGAGGCGCGGTTTTCCCGCGCCGGGCGTAGAAATCCGCCACGAACTCATTAAGTGTTCCGCCCTCAATGGCGTCGCGCAGGCCGCGCATCAAGGTCTGATAGTAAAAAAGATTATGTATGGTGTTGAGCCGCGAGGAGAGGATCTCCCCGCACTTGTCCAGGTGGCGCAGGTAGGCGCGGCTGTAGTTGCGGCAGGTGTAGCAGGCGCAGTTCGGGTCCAGCGGCGAGGTGTCGTCGCGGTAACGCGCATTCCGGATGCGCACCAGGCCCTCGCTGGTGTACAGGAAGCCGGTGCGCGCGTTGCGGGTCGGCAGCACGCAGTCGAACATGTCGATGCCGCGGCGGACCGCCTCGACGATGTCTTCCGGCGTGCCCACGCCCATCAGGTAGTGCGGCTTGTCCGCCGGCAGCTGCGGCCGGAGGTGATCCAGCACCTTGAGGCGCTCCTCCTCCGGCTCGCCCACCGACAGCCCGCCCACTGCGTAACCATCGAAGCCAATATCCATCAGGCCCGCCAGCGAAGCCGAACGCAGCTCGGGATGCATGCCGCCCTGGACGATGCCGAACAGCGCATTCGGGTTGTCGCCATGCGCCTCGCGGGAACGCTTCGCCCAGCGCAGCGAGAGCTCCATCGACTGGCGCGCCTCGTCGAAGGTCGCCGGGTACGGCGTGCACTCGTCGAAGATCATCACGATGTCCGAGCCCAGCGCGTGCTGTACGCCGATGGCCTCCTCCGGCCCCAGGAACACCTTGCTGCCATCGACGGGAGAGGAGAACGTCACGCCCTGCTCGGTGATCTTGCGCATCTGCGCGAGGCTGAACACCTGGAAGCCGCCCGAGTCGGTGAGGATCGGCCGCTGCCAGTGCATGAAGTCATGCAGGTCGCCATGCGCGCGGATGATGTCCACGCCGGGACGGAGCATGAGGTGGAAGGTGTTGCCGAGAATGATCTGGGCACCCAGGCCTTCCAGCTCCTCCGGCGTCATCGCCTTGACCGTGCCGTAGGTGCCGACCGGCATGAACGCCGGCGTTTCCACGACGCCGCGGTCGAAGTGCAGGCGGCCGCGGCGCGCGCCACCGTCAGTTGCAAGAAGTTCGAACTTCACTGATCACCCTCGCGGCGCGTGATGAACATCGCGTCACCGTAACTGAAGAAGCGGTACCGCGCCGCCACCGCGTGGCGGTAGGCGCGCATGATGTTGTCGAAGCCCGCGAATGCCGCGACCAGCATCAGCAGTGTCGACTCGGGCAGGTGGAAGTTGGTGACCATCGCATCGACCACCTTGAAGCGGTAGCCAGGGGTGATGAACAGCCGCGTGTCGCCATCGAACGGCTGCAGGGTTCCATTCGCGGCCGCGGCCTCCAGGCTGCGCACGCTGGTGGTACCCACGGCCACCACTCGGCCGCCACGGGCGCGTGCCGCGTTCACCGCGTCCACGGCTTCTGCCGGCACGCGCACGCGCTCGGCATGCATGACGTGCTTCGAGACGTCCTCTTCGCGCATCGGCTGGAAGGTGCCTGCGCCGACGTGCAGGGTGACGAAGGTCGTTTCCACGCCCATGGCTCGCAGGGCTGCCAGCAGCTCGTCATCGAAATGCAGGCCGGCGGTCGGCGCCGCCACGGCGCCGGGCACCTGCGCGAACACCGTCTGGTAGCGCTCGCGATCGGAATGCTCGTCGGGCCGGTCGATGTAGGGCGGCAGCGGCATGTGGCCGTGCCGTTCCAGCAGGCTGATGACGTCCGCGGAAGGAAAGCGCAACCGGAACAGGTCGCCGCTTCTTCCTGCGACCTCCACTTCCAGGGCGTCCTCCAGCAGCAGGCGGGAGCCCGGCCTTGGCGACTTGCTGGCCCGCACGTGCGCGAGCGCCTCCCCGGCATCGAGCACGCGCTCGACCAGCACCTCGACGCGCCCGCCGCTCTCCTTGCGGCCGAGCAGCCTTGCCGGAATCACGCGAGTGTCATTGAAGACCAGCAGGTCGCCCGGGCGCAGCAGCCCCGGCAGGTCGGTGAACTGGCGATCCTGCAGCGCGCCGCTGCTGCCGTCGAGGCACAGCAGGCGCGAGGCGCTGCGCTCCTTGAGCGGATAGCGGGCGATGAGGTCATCGGGGAGATCGAAATGGAAATCGCGGCGCTGCATGGCGCCGCGAAGTGTAACCGATCCGGCGGGCTTTCCTCAGCGCGCGTTGTCATCCGCGCGATGCAGCATGCCGAGACGCCGATCGGGAATGACGGCTTCCACCGTAGTCTTCTTCTGCTTGCGCACGATGTCGATCTTCACGGTATCGCCCGGGTTGTAGCTGCGCAGGATGCGGATCGCATGATGGACATCGTTCGGCTTGCGCCCGTCGATGCTCAGGATCACGTCGCCATCCTGGAGCGGGATGCCATCGGACTTCGGCGCGCGCACGACGAGCAGGCCTTCCTTCGTGCCGAAGTATTCGCCCAGCCCTTCCGTCAGGCTGACGAGCTCCAGATCCGCCCAGCCATGCATCAGCAAGGGCATCGGTGCACGGGGCGCGCGCGGCAGCAGTTCGTCGAAGGAGCCGAAGAAGAACGGCCGCATCGCTTCCGCCTCGATCTCGACCTTGCGCCGGTCCTTGCCGCGGAAGTACTCGATCTCGACCTTCTGGCCGGGTTCGACCTCGCGCATGGCGGACACCAGTTCACGCTCCGGTCGGTCCTTGCCGAGGTCGCGCTTGCCGATGCGGGTGATCCGGTCGCCGGCCTGGAGCCCGGCCTTGTCGGCAGGCCCGCCGGGCGTCACGGACAGGACCTGCACACCGCCATCCTCGGCCTTGTCGATGGTGATGCCGAGCATGGCGCGGCGCCCGGGCATGTCCTCGGTCCTGAACTGCCAGGCAAAGCCTTCGCCGAGCTCGCGGCTGAGTTCCGCGACCTTGCGAGCCGCCTCGGCCAGCTCCTTGCGGGCCGCCTCCATCTCGCGGCGCAGTTCGGCGTCGCGGTCATCGCTTTGCGAGGCCCAGGCGCTTCCGCCACAAGCCAGCCCAGCAGCAAGCATCAATGCAAACAATCGCTTCATCTCATGTACCTCCAGGAAAGATCAGATTCCGCCGGCGATGTGCTCGACCGTCCGGACAGTGACCAGGGATTCCATCAGCGCGACGCGCTGCGACCACAGCGCGCGCCGCTCCTCGCTGCTGATGCCGGGCAGGGAGAGGCGATAGTCGATGAGCGCGATGCTGTCCTCGAGCTCGCCCACCGTGCTCGCCGAACGCACCGACATCACCACCGGCTTGCGGTACTGCTGCAGCAGCCGCTCGAGGTCCTGCGACTGGCGCTGCAGGCTCACGAGCTGCGCATCCTGTGCCCGGGCATCTTCCGGTGCCGGCGCGAGCGACAGCCGCATGCCGAATACCGCGATGATGGCAACAGAAAACGCCGCCACCGTCGCTGCCAGCAGCTGCCCTCCCGGACGTGGCCTCGCTTCCATCCGGCGCGCTTCCAGGACGCGCTCCCAGGCGCCTTCCGGCGGCATCTCCTGCGGCAGCTCGCGCAGCGCGGCGCGCACCATGCCCAGCTCCTCGATGCGCCGGCGGCAGTGCTCGCAGCCTTCGACGTGCTGCCTCACTTCACCATCCACGAGGTCGCGGTCACGAATCGCGATCAGTTGCCTGGTATTGGCGTGCATGCCTTCACCTCGCTGGATTCATTCATCACCATCTCACGCAGGCGCGCGTGCGAGCGCGCCAGTTGCGACTTGCTGAAGCTCGCCGTCTTGCCGAACATCGCGCCGATCTCCTGGTGCGTGTAGCCCTCGACCTCATGCAGCCACAGCACCGCCCGGCCTTCAGGCGGCAGGCGCTCCAGCAGGCTCAGCACATCGACCCGCTCAAGGAAGCGGTCGTGCGCCGCCTGTGCTTCGATGACGCCGTCTTCCGCGGCGTGCACGTTCTGCGTCCAGTACGCGCGCAGGTACATCAGGCAGCGATTCACGGCGATCTGCCGCAGCCAGAATCCGAATGGCGCCTCGCCGCGGTAGCTGCCGATCCTTCTCATCACGTCGAGAAAGGTTTCCTGCAGCACGTCCTCCGCCACATCGGCATGACGAAGCAGGCGGCGCGCCAGCGTGAATACCGCCGGCGCGAAAGCCTCGAACAGCCGGCGGTGCGCGCTCATGTCGCCACGGCGCGCGCGCTCGACCAGCTCCGCATCGATTTCCCTGCTGAATGCGCTGCTCATATGCATGAAGATGCACCTGGAGAGGAAATGGTCGCAGCCGGTTTTTTTGGGCCGCGTGCTTGTCGGCGGCGGGAGTTGCCCTATACTTGGCGTCGCCGTGCCCGGGTGGCGAAACTGGTAGACGCGCGAGACTCAAAATCTCGTTCCCGCGAGGGAGTGTCGGTTCGAGTCCGACCCTGGGCACCATGCATGCCCCGCGCCGCCGTCACAGCAGGAAACATCCCATGCGATATTGCAGCGAATGTGGAGCGCCGGTGACGACTCGCGTTCCTGCCGGCGACAACCTTCCCCGCCAGGTATGCGAACGCTGCAACACCATTCACTACGTCAATCCGAAGATCGTCACGGGCTGCGTTCTCACCCACGAGAACAGGCTGTTGCTTTGCCGCCGTGCCATTGAGCCGCGGCGCGGCTACTGGACTGTTCCGGCGGGCTTCCTCGAATGCCACGAAAGCATGGCGGATGGTGCGGCGCGCGAGGCCTGGGAAGAAGCTCTCGCTACCGTGGAGCTGGAGGCGCTGTTCGCCGTCATCAACGTGCTGCACATGGGGCAGGTGCACGTGATGTACCGCGGCACCCTGGTCGGCGGGCGCCATGCGCCGGGGCCGGAGAGCCTGGAAACGATGCTGGTCGGCATCGACGAAATCCCCTGGCACGACCTCGCCTTTCCCAGCGTGCGGTTCACGCTGGAGCGTTTCTGCGAGGACCTGCGATTTGGCAGCTTCGGACTGCACGAAACCTCGTTCGACGCCGGTCCCTGACCTGAAAAAACTCCCGGTCCTGTGGCAAAATTCGCGTGTTCGAGCCTTGCATGGAGACCGGAATGACTTTCGTCGTCACAGAAAACTGCATCAAATGCAAATACACCGACTGCGTTGAAGTCTGTCCCGTCGACTGTTTCCATGAAGGCCCCAACTTCCTGGTCATCGACCCCGACGAGTGCATCGATTGCTCGCTGTGCGAGCCGGAGTGCCCCGCCAGGGCGATCTTCTCCGAGGATGACCTGCCGGATGACCAGCGTCATTTCCTTGAGCTGAACGCGGAACTGGCCCGGGAGTGGCCGGTGATCACCGAAAAGAAGGTGCCGGCTGACGACGCCGACGAATGGGACGGCAAGCCGGACAAGCTGCAGTACCTGGAGCGCTGACAACGGCGCGGTCAACGCGCCATTCTCACTTCCGCGACAGTTCCTCCAGCCGGTTCAACAACTGGTCAGGCGGAAGGTAGCCAGGAATCATCTCACCCGCGGTCGTGAAGATCGCCGGCGTGCCCCTCACACCGAGCATTCTCCCCAGCTGCCATTGACGGGTGATCGCGTCGCCCGGCACGCACCGCTCATGTTCCAGCGGGCGGTCCAGCTTGGCGAGCGTGAGCGCGCGCTGCTTGTCCTCCGCGCACCACACCTGCTCCATTTCTTCCCAGGTGGGATGGGCCATGCCATTACGCGGGTAGGCGGCATAGCGAATGCGTATGCCCCTGCTGTTGTATTCCTCGACCTGCGAGTGCAAACGGCGGCAGTAAGCGCAATCCACGTCGGTAAAGACGATCACGGTGTGACGCAGCGCTGAGCCACCGAAGGTGATCAGGTCGGCATCATCCAGCTGCGCCAGCGCCCTGGCACGCGCTTCGGCACGCCGCGGCTCGGTAAGGTTCCGGTCCTGCTCGATGTCGATCACGGTGCCGCGGACGAGGTAACGTCCATCCGCGGATACGTAGAAAACGTTGCCGGCGGCCATCACCTCGTAAAGACCGGGAATCGGCGTGGGCTGGACGTCAGCGGGAGTGACGCCCGGGAAACGGCGCGCGATGACTGCCTTGGCCTCGTCCTCGGACGCGGCGAGCGATGCAACTGGAATGGCAAGGGAAAGCGCGGCGAGAATCGCCGCTGCAAGGAAACGAGACATGCGTTCATCCGCCTTTCAATTGATCGACGGAGACTAGCAGACGGATGACGCTCGCATCTAGCCGCGCGGATGATGTTGCGCGTGGACTTCCTTCAGGCGCTCGCGCGCGACATGCGTGTAGATCTGCGTCGTCGACACGTCGCTGTGACCGAGCAGCATCTGTACTACGCGAAGATCCGCGCCATGATTCAGCAGATGAGTCGCGAATGCGTGCCGCAACGTGTGCGGTGACAACGGTTTGCGGATGCCGGCCTTCTGCGCATACCGCTTGATGATGTGCCAGAACGCCTGGCGGGTCATGCTGTCGCTGCGGCGGGTCGGAAAAAGGTAATCGGCCTGGCGCTCACGCAGGATCTCGCCCCTGCCGCTCTCGAGATACCGTTCCAGCCAGCGCTGGGCCTCCTCCCCCAGCGGCACCAGGCGCTCGCGGCTTCCCTTGCCGGTGATGCGCACGACGCCCTGCCGCAGGTTGACCTGGTTCAGTTTCAACTTGACCAGCTCGGAGACACGCAGACCGGTCGCGTAAAGCACTTCGAGCATCGCCCGATCACGAAGACCCAACGGGTCACTGACCTCGGGCATGGAGAGCAGCGACTCGACCTCTTCCTCGGTAAGGGAGCGAGGCAGCGGCCTGCTCAGCCGCGGCATTTCGATATTCTCTGACGGATCGGCGTCGATCATCCGCTCACGCAACATGAAACGGTAAAAGCGGCGGATGCTCGATAGCTGCCGAGCCGTAGAACGCGGCCGGGCCCCGGCCTGCACTCTCCAGGCGACGAAATTCAGGATGTGTTCACGCTTCGCGTCGAGCAATGAAATGGAGTGGTCTTCCAGCCAGCTTCGAAGGCTTTGCAGATCAGCCCGGTAGGCCGCCAGCGTGTTCTCCGAGAGACCCCGCTCCATCCACATCGCGTCCAGGAAACGGTCGATCTCCGGACTCGAGCCCGACGTTCCCGGATGGGAGCGCAGACCTGTGGAATAGGATGTCTGAGACTTGGAGGGCATGAACAAACCTCTGCTGGCTCCCGCAATGCGGCCTGCGGGGTGAGATGATATTGCTGCGAAGCAGGTTTGAAGTCTCCCCGGTTTTTCCTGCAATAACCGTGATCCGAATCACATGGATTTATGTCAAGTACCGGGTTTTCACCCAAAAAGAAGGCGCCTTGCGGCGCCTTCGATCAATTCAGGCTCGTCACCTGCTGCTCTGTCTGTACAAAGTTCAACCATTGCGTCGCGGTTCGCCGAGTATCCTCGTAACCCCGTGCCTTGTTGAAGGCCTCGACCGCAGTGTTGAAGTCCTTCTTTTCCGCCGAAGCGGTGCCGAGCAACAGCCATGCCTGGCCAGTCTTCTTCTGATCCAGGCCGCCCTTTTCCAGGGCGCGGCGAGCGGCCGCCGCTGCGCCATCCCAGTTGGCCATCGAGACGTACAGCTGCGCCTGGCGAATGAAGAGCTCGCCGTCGTCAGACAGCTTGGCCGCCTCACCCAGCGCGGCGATGCCCTTGTCGAATTCGCGTGCCTGGATCCAGGCCTGGGCGAGCAGTTCCTGGTTCTTCAGCGTGTTCTCGACCTTGCCTTCCTGGATTCCCTTCGAGAGCACTTCACCGGCCTTCACGGGGACGCCATTCAGCATGTAGAGACGGACGAGGTTCAGAATGTCCTCTCCCTTCTCGATCATGCCGCGTTCGTAGGCAAGGGCCATCGTGGCCAGCGCCTTCGCGTCTTCCTCGAGCTGCAGGTAGATGCCCGAGAGCTGGCGCCAGTACATGTCCCGCTCCGGCCAGTTGGCGATCAGGACCTCCAGCGTCTCCGCGGCTTCACGGTACTTCTGGAGCTCGAACTGGATGCCCAGCGCCAGCTTGTACCAATCCTCCTTCGGCTGATCAGCCTTGGCCAGCGCCTGCTTGATCGGCGGATACGCTTCCTTGAAACGTTCCAGCGCCGCATAGGCGTTGGCAAGCATCACGTAAGCGTCCGCCGGCGGATTCTCGGCCGTCTTGAACCACTGTTCCAGCATGTTGATGGTGTTCTGGAACTGACCAAGCGTGGCGTAGAGCTGCGCAAGCGTATAAACGACCTGCTTCTCTGGCTCGGTCGGCAGCGCGTTGAGCTCGAGTGCCTGGCGGTAGTACTTCACCGCCGTCTCGAAGTCTTCCTGCGCGATGTACACATAACCGATCGTCTGCAAGGTGACGGCGTACTCGTACGGCCGTTCCTTGACGTCGTCCGCCAGGTCCTGCAGCGACTCCAGGGCTGACTGATACTTGCCCTCCTCGATCGCGTCGTGCGCGCGGGAGATGCGGTTATAGGTCGCCGGCGACATGAAGGTCGATTTCTCTTCCTTCTTTTGCTCTTGCTGCGCGGCCCCTGCGGGAGCCGCCGCAAGAATTCCGGCGGCGAACACGGCGACCAGCAGTGAACGGTGAAATGCCATGAACTATGTCTCCTCCGGATCAGGCTTCAGCAGCCTTCCGGCAGTTTGAATTCCAGCGGCAGGGTCGCCCGACGCTTGACGGGACGGCCGTCGACGATTCGCGGCTTGAACTTCCACCGAACGATGGCGCGCAGCGCATTCCGGTCGAAAAGTCGCGGCGGGTCCGCCGAAATGACCTTCGGGTCCTCCACGGAGCCGTCCTCGAGGATCGTGAACTCCATGGTCACCACGCCGGCCTGGCAGCGAAGCAGAGCCTCACGCGGATACTGCGGTTCGATCTGTACGATCGGAATGACGTCGCCATCGCCCATGTTCGCCGGTCCGCCATAGGGACCAATGAACGGTCCGCTACCCGCAAATGACGTGCCGATGTTCGGCATGTTGATGTTCATCTGCGGCGGCGTGGGGCGAGTCGGATCCGACTGGGCAGCCATCTGCGGCGGAGGCGGCTTCTTCGGCGGTTCGGGCTTCTGCGGAACCTGCCGTTCCTTCGTACGCGTGGCCTCGTCACGCTTGACGCGGACGAAGTCCACCATCTGCACGCTCGTTGCGCTGAGGGTGGCTTCCTCATCGCTCGATATGAGCCTGTCCATCAACGCGAACAGGCCGAAGGCCACTGCCAGGCCAAGAATGAGAGAAACGATATATCTCATGATCCCGAACCCTCCCGGGCCGCAACGGCCACCTGTTCGGCGCCACCGAGTCTGGCTTCATCCATGACCCGGACGACTACGCCCGTAGGTGCCCTCTCGTCGGCAATGATTACGACACTGCCTTCTGGATTCTCCGCCTTGGCCTGCTGGACGAGGATCCTCACCTGGTCCACTTCGACCTTGCGCTTCGACATCCAGACGTCGCCGGTCTCCGATACGGCGATCATCACGTTGCCGCGGACCTGCGGTGTCGCGGTTTCCGCCGCCGGGCGGCGGACTTCCAGACCAGCCTCCTTCACGAAGGAGGTCGTCACGATGAAGAAGATCAACATGATGAACACGATGTCAAGCATCGGCGTCATGTCGATTGCAGCTTCATCACCCTTTCTTGCGTGCTTTCTGGCCATGCTTGCCTCTTTGAGACACCCCGCCCCGCAAGGAGCGGAACGTCAGGTTCATTCTACGCTGGAGGCGACCGATACGTTTGTTGCACCCGCGAGACGCGCCTGGTCCACGACCTGGACCAGGATACCCGCGTTCGCGCCGCCGTGAGCCGCCACGACGACCGTGGAATCCGGCTTTTCCGCCCTGGCTCTTTCCACGTTGGCCTGCACCGCTCGAACGTCAACAGTTCTTCCACCCATCCTGATCTGTCCCGTTTCCTGGATTTCGATCAGGATCACCTCGCTCTCCTGCTTGGTCTGCGGCGGAGCGTCAGTGGGGCGATTCATCTCAATACCGATTTCCTTCACGAACGAGGTCGTCACGATGAAGAAGATCAGCATGATGAAGACGATGTCGAGCATGGGAGTCATGTCGATCCCAGCTTCTTCCGCCTCATGCTTGTGCTTGCGTCTCATTTAGTCACCAGTTCAGAAATGACGCATTGCGTCCTCAACCTTTTCGATCTCGTACTTCGCCCGGCTGTCCAGTGCGGTAGCAAAGTAAAGCCCCGACAGCGCAGCCGTCATGCCGGCCATCGTCGGCAGGGTCGCGGCCGAGACGCCGCCCGCCATTTCACGGGCATTGCCGGTACCGAGCACGGCCATGACATCGAACACCATGACCATGCCGGTGACGGTTCCGAGCAGGCCGATCAGCGGAAGCACCGCCACCAGTGACTGGATCCAGAAGACGAAACGGTTCGCCTCGATGGAGACTTCCGAGATCAGCCTCTCGCGGATTTGCTTGGCGTACCAGCTGCTTTGATCCTGGCGACCGTCCCACTGCTGCAGCACCCGCTGGACGACGCGGGGATGAACGGCTCTGAAATACCAGAGCCGTTCAATGATGAACGTCCACATCAGGATGGTGACGATCAACACCGCGAAGAGGACGGGGCCGCCGGCCTCGAAGAACTCACGGATACCGATGTAGGTTTCGGTC
>JAJUFS010000067.1 GCA_029263725.1 Gammaproteobacteria bacterium
ACCTCGCGCAGCGGCGCCATGTCCTGCGGCCAGTTGGCGAAGCGCAGGCTGTATTCATTGCTCATCGTCATCATCCTCGACGTGCAGCACGCCGGCCGCGTGCAGATCAAGCAACAGCGCGATGCCGGGTTCATCCAGCGCGTTGGCAAGTGCGTCGCGGTCGAGGCGGCGCAGGGTGCAGAGTTTCTCCAGCGTGCCTGCCATGGAAACGGGCAGCTCGCGGCACTCGCCGTTCACGAACAGAAGGCAGCGACCGTTCATGCCCGTCCAGGCAAGCCGCGCGCGCGAGTCTCGCAACAACGCCTTGCCGTTTGCGAGCAGCGCGCGCAGATCATCGGCCGTCAGCGGTTCATCGGCGGGCTCGCATTCCAGCCAGGGCTTGGGCTCGGTCATGAAGCAGCCGAACCAGCGCTCGAGATCGCCGTCGCCACTCTGCAATGCCTGTTCAAGCAATGCACGCGCTCGCGCGAAGGCGCGCGCGTCTATCCTGCCGCCGGATGCCTCGTCGGGCGCGAGATCCGCGTCGGTGTACATCGCGCTCTCGGCAAGCCGCTGGTAAAGCCATTCGCTGAAGTCCGTGAACATCTCGCGCACCGACGGCGCGCGAAAGCCGATCGACCACGTCTGGCAGCCATCATCGAGCGCAATGCCGTCGTGCGCGACGTTCGGCGGCAGGTAAAGCATGTCGCCGGGTTCCAGCACGAAGCTCTGCTCCGCTTCGAAATGGCGAAGCACGCGTACATCGAGGCCCTCGATGATGGCGGGATCGTAGTTCCCGGCAATGGACCATTGCCGGCGGCCGGCGGCCTGCAGCAGGAACACATCGTAGGCATCGGTGTGCGGACCGACGCCGCCGCCTTCCGCCGCGACGGAAATCATCAGGTCGTCGACGCGCCAGGATGGAATGAAATCGAACAGGTCCAGGTATTCGGCGAAATCCGGCAGGTGCTTGTCGACATCCTGCACCAGCAGCGTCCAGTCGCGTGCGGGCAGCCTGCTGAAGTCACGTTCGCCGAACGGCCCCTGGCGCAGCGACCACCGGCCGCCGCGCCGCTCGATCAGCCGCGCCTCCACGCCTTCCTCGCAGGCAAGGCCGGCGAGCTCGTCACCGTCGATGGGCGAGACGAAACCCGGGATCGCCTGGCGGATCAGGAGGGGTTTTTTCTGCCAGTGGGTCCGCAGGAAGGTGCCGGGGTCCATGCCGGCAAGCAGGTTGTCGCGCGGTGAGCTTGCCATCTCGTTCCCCATATCGTGAGACGTCAGACGGAAGACGTGAGACGACGGTCGAGGTGCATCACGGGTCGTCTCACGCCTCACCTCTCACGTCTTTCGTCAGATCTCCTTTGCCAGCTTCGCCGCGCAGCCGGTGTAGGTCGCGGGCGTGAGGCTCATCAGCCGCGCCTTGGCGTCGGCGGGAATGTCCAGGGTTTCGACGAAGGCCTTCATCGCGGCGGCATCGACCTTCTTGCCGCGGGTCAGTTCCTTGAGCTTCTCATACGGCTTCTCGATGCCGTAGCGGCGCATGACGGTCTGGATGGGCTCGGCGAGCACTTCCCAGTTGGCGTCGAGGTCCGCGGCCATGAGCTCCGGGTTGGCTTCCAGCTTGGAGATGCCCTTCTGCGCGGAGGCGTAGGCGATCAGCGAGTGCGCGAAACCGACGCCGAGGTTGCGCAGCACGGTGGAATCGGTGAGATCGCGCTGCCAGCGCGAGACCGGCAGCTTCTCGGCGAGGTGACGGAACATCGCGTTGGCGATGCCGATGTTGCCCTCGGCGTTCTCGAAGTCGATGGGGTTGACCTTGTGCGGCATGGTCGAGGAGCCGATCTCGCCGGCGATCGTGCGCTGCCTGAAGAAGCCCAGCGAGATGTAGCCCCAGACGTCGCGGCAGAAGTCCATGAGGATGGTGTTGAAGCGCGCGGCGACGTCGAAGAACTCCGCCATGTAGTCGTGCGGCTCGATCTGGATGGTGTACGGGTTGAACACAAGCCCCAGGCTTTCCACGAAATGCCGCGCCACTTCCGGCCAGTTCTCGTCCGGGTAGGCGGCGTAGTGCGCGTTGTAGTTGCCAACCGCGCCGTTGATCTTGCCGAGGATTTCCACCTGTTTCAGCTGTTCGCGCTGGCGGCGCAGGCGATGCACGACGTTGGCCATTTCCTTGCCCAGCGTGGTCGGCGAGGCCGGCTGGCCGTGGGTGCGCGACAGCATCGGCAGGTGCGCGTAGTCGTGGGCCAGCTTCGCGATGTCGGTGATCACCGCGGTCCACGCCGGCAGCAGCACCTCGTCGCGCAGCGCCTTCAGCATCAGCGCGTAGGACAGGTTGTTGATGTCCTCGGAGGTGCAGGCGAAGTGGAAGAACTCGGCAATCGCCGCGATCTCGGCATTGGCCGCGGCCTTTTCCTTGAGGAAGTACTCGACCGCCTTGACGTCGTGGTTGGTGGTCCTCTCGATTTCCTTGACCCGCCCGGCGTCCGCCACGGAGAAGTTGTCGATGATGCCGTCGAGGAAGGCGCTGGCCTCGGCCGACAGCGGCGGCACTTCGACGATGCCGGGCAGGGCGGCGAGATGCTGCAGCCAGCGGACTTCGACGATGACGCGGTGCCGGATCAGGCCGTATTCGCTGAACAGCGCGCGCAGCGGGTCGGCCTTGGCGGCATAACGTCCGTCGACGGGGGAAAGGGCGGTGAGCGAGGTCAGGTCCATGAAGACTCCGTCAGTCGGTGGGCGCCTCGAAAAAGCTGCGGGGAAACGATAGAATCCGCGGTTTCCCCGGTGGAAACCGGCGCTCGGAAAAGACGCGTATTTTGCATCAATTTCCCCGTTCCGGCCACGCCGGAGCCTTCACCCGCATTCAAGAGGAGCAATCGATGTCCACGAAGTCCGAGGGCTTTCGTATCGAGCGTGACAGCATGGGCGAACTGCAGGTTCCCGCCGACGCGCTGTGGGGCGCACAGACGCAGCGCGCCGTGCAGAACTTCCGGATTTCGGGACTGCCGATGCCGCGCGCCTTCATCCGCGCGCTGGGCCTCATCAAGGCGGCCGCCGCCGAAGCCAACGCCGACCTCGGCCTGCTCGACGGCAAGCTCGCCAGGGCCATCCAGGAAGCCGCTCTGGAAGTTGCCGAGGGCAGGCATGACGCGCACTTCCCGATCGACGTCTTCCAGACCGGCTCCGGCACCAGCTCCAACATGAATGCCAACGAGGTGATCGCGCATCTCGCCAGCGAGAAGGCCGGCCAGAAGGTGCATCCCAACGATCACGTCAACATGGGCCAGTCCTCCAACGACGTCATCCCGACCGCCATCCACGTTTCCGCCGCGCTGGAAGCCACCGAGAAGCTGATCCCGGCGCTGGAGCACCTCGAAGGCATCATCCGCACCCGCGCCAGCGAGCTCGACGGCGTGGTCAAGACCGGCCGCACCCATCTCATGGATGCCATGCCGGTGCGCATGAGCCAGGAGCTGGGCGGCTGGGCGACGCAGATCGAGAACGGCCTGGAGCGCGTGCGTGCCTCGCTGCCGCGGCTGGTGCGCCTTGCCCAGGGCGGCACGGCGGTCGGCACTGGCATCAACGCGCACCCCGAGTTCGGCCGCAAGGTCGCGCAGAAGCTCACCGAGCGCACCCGCGTGCCGTTCGAGCCGAACAAGGACTATTTCGAATCGCTGTCCGCGCAGGACGCCGCAGTGGAATTCTCCGGCCAGCTGAAGACCATCGCCGTTTCCATCATGAAGATCGCCAACGACCTGCGCTGGATGAACTCCGGCCCGCTGGCCGGCCTCGGCGAGATCGAGCTGCCGGCGCTGCAGCCAGGCTCGTCCATCATGCCGGGCAAGGTGAACCCGGTGATCCCGGAGGCGGCCGCCATGGTGGCCGCGCAGGTGATCGGCAACGATGCCGCCATCACCGTCGGCGGGCAGGCGGGCAACTTCCAGCTCAACGTCATGCTGCCGATGATTGCGTACAACCTCCTGCAGTCCATCGAGCTGCTGACGAATATCGCTCACGCATTGGGTGATTCCTGTATCGCCGGGTTCAAGGTCAACGAGGACAATCTGAAGCGGGCACTGGACAGGAACCCGATTCTCGTGACCGCGATGAACGCGGTGATCGGTTACGACAAGGGCGCGGCCATCGCCAAGCAGGCGTACAAGGAAAAGCGTCCGGTCAAGGACGTGGCGCGCGAGAACACGGACCTGTCCGAGGAAGACCTCAACCGGCTGCTCGATCCCGTCAAGCTGACGGAAGGCGGCATCCAGAAATAGCCGGAAGCGGATCCTGCTTCCGGCACGTGAAGGAGACTGACATGTCCGGAAGCAAGATCCTGCTGGTCATCGGTATCATCCTGGTGGTCCTCGGCATCCTCGCGCTGGTGTTCGGCGGCATACCGCAGGAGCAGCACGCGCTGGAGATCGGCGATGCCGCCATCGGCGTCACCGAAACCGAGGGCGTGCCGACCTGGCTCGCCGGCGTCAGCATCGGCGTCGGCGCCATCCTTGCCGCGATAGGTTTCTTCGGCAAGAGATAGCACTTCAAGAGTTTTTGATAATTATTTGAATCTAAAAGAAATTATCGAAAGGGCCCTGGAAGGGACGCGGCCGGAAACGGACCTGTCCAGTGCGCCGCGCCCGTTCGGCGACCTGCCTGCGGAACTGCGGCCGAACCCGGAAACCCTGCGTTCGGCCGCGGTGCTGCTGCCCATCATCGAGCGGCCCGCGGGACTGACGCTGATGCTTACCCGCCGCACCGAGGACCTGCCCGAGCATCCGGGGCAGATCGCCTTGCCGGGCGGACGGGTCGAGCCCGTGGACAACGGCATCCTCGACGCCGCCCTGCGCGAGACCGAGGAAGAGACCGGCCTGCCGCGGCATTTCGTGCGGCCGGTCGGCTACCTCGCGCCTTACGTCACCATCACCCGCTATGTCATCGTCCCGGTGGTCGGCTTCGTGCGGCCGGGCTTCGAGTACCGTGCCGATCCCACCGAGGTGGCCGAGATCTTCGAGGTGCCGCTGGAGTTCGTGCTCGATGCCGCCAACCACCGGCGCGAGTCGCGCGACTTCAAGGGCCGCGAGGTCGGCTACTACGTGCTGCCGTGGCGGAACGAGGGGCGCGAGTACCGCATCTGGGGCGCGACGGCGGCGATACTGGTAGATTTCGCAAGGCAGGTCGCCGGCCTGCGTTCACGTCTGGCCTGTTTCTGAAGGAAATCTCATGTACGAGCTTTACCTTGCGCCGAGCACGGCCGGCTTCGCGCCGCACGCCCTGCTGCGGGAGATCGGCGCGGATTTCTCCCTGCGGTTTCTCGACGTGGAAGCCGCCGAGCACAAGCGGCCGGAATACCTGCGCCTCAATCCGCTGGGCAAGATTCCCGTGCTGCTGGTGGATGGCCGGCCGGTGGCCGAGACCGGCGCCATCCTCATGCTGCTCGCCGAGCGGCACCCGGACGCCGCATTGGCGCCTGCGGTCAACACGGCCGCGCGCCAGGACTACCTGCAATGGATGCTGTTCCTCGCCAACACCCTGCATGCCGGGCTCATTCCTTATTTCTATCCGGCGCGTTACACCGCCGACCCCGAGGGCGCGGATGGCGTGAAGCGCGGCGCCGAGCGGCTCGCGGGCCAGTGGTTCGCGCACGTCGAGGAAGCCTTTTCCGACGGCCGGCCCTACCTGCTGGGCGAGACATTGAGCGCCGCGGATTTCTATCTCTTCATGCTGGCGCGCTGGGGGCGGCACTTCGAGGCGAAGCTGTCGTCCCAGCCCAGGCTCGGCGAATTCATGCAGCGCATGTTCACGCGGCCATCCATTCGTGACGCGTTCGCGGCGGAAGGCACGACGGAGAATTTCTTCTGATGAAAAAGGACATCGAGCAGCTGCTGGAACTGATGCGCCGGCTGCGCGATCCCGAGCAGGGCTGCCCCTGGGATCGCAAACAGGATTTCTCGACCATCGCGCCGTACACCATCGAGGAAGCGTACGAGGTCGAGGATGCCATCCGCCGCAACGACCTCGAGGAACTGAAGCACGAGCTCGGCGACCTGCTGTTCCAGGTGGTGTTCCACGCGCGCATGGCGGAAGAGCAGGGCGCGTTCGACTTCGGCGACGTGGTGACCGCCATCGTCGACAAGATGACCCGCCGCCATCCGCATGTCTTCGCCGATGCATCCATCGATGACGCCGAGGCGCAGACCCGGGCCTGGGAAGAAATGAAGGCCGCGGAACGCGCCTCTGGCGGCGTGCTTGATGGCGTGCCGCTCAATCTTCCTGCGCTCACCCGTGCCGAGAAGCTGTCGAAGCGCGCCGGGCGCGTCGGCTTCGAATGGCCGGACCTCGACGGCGTGTTCACGAAGATCGACGAGGAACTCGCCGAGCTGCGTGTCGAAGTCGAGAGCAATGCGGACCGCGGGCGCATCGAGGAAGAACTCGGCGATTTCCTTTTCACCATCGCCAACCTTGCGCGTTACCTGAAGATCGACCCCGAGAAGGCCCTGCGTGGCACCAACGCCAAGTTCGAACGCCGCTTCCGCGCAGTCGAAGCCGAACTTGCCCGCCGCGGCCGGAAGCCTTCCGAATCCACGCTGGAAGAGATGGATGCGATCTGGGACGAGGTGAGGAAGGCGGAGAAGAAGGACAATGGACAGGATTAACAGGATTTTTGAGGATTCCCGGGATTCTCCCTTGAACAGATGCGCGATGCTTTTCATTGCAGCGCACGTTGTTCGCGACGTAATGCCTCCCCTCATATTCACCTTTCGTGAGTCCTGTTAATCGTGTGAAATCCCGTTGATCCTGTCCATTCCATCCTGATGAGCAAACCCTTCGATATCGACAACGTCATGCAGGCCGACGTGCATCGGCTGCACGGGCTTGCGCGCGATGCCAGGCGCCGCGCGCAGTACGAGCGGCTGCTGGAGGAGTCGATGGCGCGGGTGGAGGCGCGGCGCGCGGCGCTGCCGAAGCCGACGTTCCCGGAAGAACTGCCTGTCTCGCAAAGGCTGGAGGAGATCGCGGCGGCGCTCGAGAAGCACCAGGTGATCGTGGTCTGCGGCGAGACCGGCTCCGGCAAATCCACTCAGCTGCCGAAGCTGATGCTTGCGCTCGGCCGCGGCACGCGCGGGCTGATCGCGCACACCCAGCCGCGACGCGTGGCGGCGCGCGCAATTGCGCGAAGGTTGTCGGAGGAACTCGGCACCGAGCCGGGCAGGGAGGTCGGCTTCAAGATCCGCTTCTCGGATCACGTGTCGAAGGATTCGTACATCAAGGTGCTGACCGACGGCATGCTGCTCGCCGAGGCGCAGGGCGATCGCTTCCTCGACCAGTACGACACCATCATCATCGACGAGGCGCACGAGCGCTCGCTGAACATCGATTTCCTGCTGGGTTATCTCAAGCGCCTGCTGCCGAGGCGGCCCGATCTCAAGGTGATCATCACCTCGGCGACCATCGACCCGGAAAGCTTCTCACGGCATTTCGATGACGCGCCCATCGTGCTGGTCTCCGGCCGCACCTATCCCGTCGAGGTGCGTTACCGTCCGCTTCGCGGCGAGGACGAGGACGCGCGCGATCGCAGCCAGGTCGAGGCGATTCTCGATGCGGTGGACGAGTGCTGGAAGGAAGGGCCGGGCGACGTGCTGGTGTTCCTGGCCGGCGAGCGCGAGATCCGCGAAACCGCCGAGGCCCTGCGCAAGCGCCATCCGCCCGGCGTGGAAATCCTGCCGCTGTTCTCGCGCCTGTCCGCGTCCGAGCAGGATCGCGTCTTCAATCCGGGTCATGCGCGGCGCATCGTGCTCGCTACCAACGTGGCGGAGACTTCCATCACCGTGCCGCGCATTCGCTACGTCGTCGATCCCGGCATGGCGCGGCTGTCGCGTTATTCCTGGCGCTCCAAGGTGCAGCGCCTGCCCATCGAGAAGATCAGCCAGGCCAGCGCCAACCAGCGCAAGGGCCGCTGCGGGCGCATTGCCGAAGGCATCTGCATCCGGCTCTATGCGGAAGACGATTTTCTTTCCCGCCCGGAATACACCGACCCGGAAATCCATCGCACCAATCTCGCCGCCGTCATCCTGCAGATGCAGTTGCTGAAGCTCGGCGACATCGAGAGCTTCCCGTTCCTGGATCCGCCGGACACGCGGTTCGTGAATGACGGCTACCGGCTGCTGCAGGAACTCCAGGCGCTGGATTCCGAGCGCCGCATCACCGAGCTCGGCCGGCGCATCGCGCGGCTGCCGATGGACCCGCGGCTCGCCCGCATGCTGCTTGCCGGCGCGGATGAACATTGCCTCGACGAGATGCTGGTCATTACCACGGCGCTCACCCTGCAGGATCCGCGCGAGCGGCCGCTGGACCAGCAGCAGGCCGCGGACGAGGCGCACGCGCAATTCGATGACGAAAACTCGCGCGGCAGGTCGGATTTCCTGGTGCTGCTCAACCTCTGGAAGCGCTTCCACGAGGAGCGGCGGCATCGCTCGGGCAGCCAGTTGCGCAAGTGGTGCAAGGAGAATTTCCTTTCGTATCTGCGCATGCGCGAGTGGCATGACACGTACAAGCAGGTGAAGGCGCTGCTCGCCGAGCAGGGCATGAAGTTCAGCGAGACGGAGATCGAGCCGCGCGAGCTTTATCCGCGCATTCATCGCGCCGTGCTCGCCGGTTGCCTCGGCCAGGTCGGCATGAAGGACGAGGAACAGCTGTTCCGCGGCTCGCGCGGGCTGAAGTTCCAGGTCTGGCCGGGATCGACGCTCGCCAGGACGCCGCCGAAATGGCTGGTGGCTGCGGAGTTCGTGGAAACGCAGAAGGTCTGGGCGCGCACCGCAGCGCTGATCCAGCCGGGCTGGGTGGAGCAGCTTGCAGGTCATCTCGTCACGCGCGAGTACGGCGAGCCCGCCTGGCATCGTGACAGCGGCCGGGTGACGGCGGCGGAAACCGTTTCCTTGTTCGGCCTGCCGCTGGTTTCGGGACGGCGCGTGGATTACGGGCGCATCGATCCCGCCGCCGCGCGCGAGATATTCATTCGTGATGCGCTCGTGCCTGGCGAGATCGACGGCCAGTACGGCTTTCTCGAACACAATCTCGCGCTGGTGCAGGAAATCGAGGCGCTGGAAGCGCGCGTGCGCCGCCGCGACATTCTCGTCGACGAAAGCCTGCTGGCGCGCTTCTATGACGAACGCCTGCCGACGGAAATTCACGACGGAATCACGCTGCGCAACTGGTACCGGCGGCATCGCGCCGAGGCGGAACGGATGCTGCGCGCCGACAGGGAGTTCCTGCTGGCGCGCTCGCCGGACGAGGTCACCGGCGAACGCTATCCCGCGGCACTGGATGTCAATGGCATTCCGATGGCGCTGGATTACCGCTTCGCGCCGGGCGGCGAACTCGACGGCCTCATCCTGGAAGTGCCGGTCGAACTCATCGGCCAGGTCTGCGCGCAACGCACCGACTGGCTGGTGCCGGGTTACATCGAGGAAAAGGCGACGGCGATGATCCGTGCGCTGCCGAAGGCGCTGCGCCGGAACTTCGTGCCCGCGCCGGAGTTCGCGCGTGCCGCAGTGGAAGCGATGGCCTTCGGCGAAGGCGACCTTCGCGAGGCCCTGGCGCGACAGCTCACGCGCATGGCGGGCATGGTCGTGGAAGCGGAGGTCTTCAGCGGCATCGAGCTGCCGCCACACCTCGTCATGAAATACCGCGTCGTCGATGCCGAGGGCGGGGAGCTTGCTGTCGGCGGGAACCTGGCCGAGCTGCAGGAACGCTTCGCGGCCCAGGCGACGAAACAGGTGCGCGGCCTGGAAACCGCCGCCTGGCCGGAGATCGAAGCCACCGACTGGACCTTCGGCGTAATGCCTGAGCACGTGGAAATCAATCGCGGCGGGCGGAACATTCGCGCCTATCCCGCGCTCGCCGATCGCGAGTTCCGCGTGGCCGCGGTGCTTTCGGCCACCGCGGAGGAGGCGAGGCGCAGCACGCATCGCGCGCTCATCCGGCTGCTGGAGCTCACCTGCCGCGACGCCGTGAAGTTCGCGCGCAAGAACATTCCCGGGTTCCATGAAACCTGTCTCAGGTACAAGACGGTGCCGGGCAGCGGCGGCAACTGCGAGGACCTGCGCGAGGA
>JAJUFS010000051.1 GCA_029263725.1 Gammaproteobacteria bacterium
CATTTCCACCGCGCCGTTGGCCGTGGCCAGCATGACGAAGCGCACGCCAAGATCCCGCGCCACCTCGGCCCAGCGGCCGCGTCCGGCGACGAACAGCGCCGTGCTCGCGGCATCGGCAAGCGCGGCGTCCTCGGTGATCACCGTGACGGAGGCGGCGTTGTCTGCAGGGTGGCCGGTGCGCGGGTCGAGCAGGTGATGGAAACGCCTGCCTTCGTATTCGAAGAAGCGCTCGTAGTCGCCGGAGGTGAACACGCTTTCATTGCCGGCGGAAGTCAGCGCCGCGAACACGCCGGGCTCACGCGGGTGGCGGATGCCGATGCGCCAGTCGCGGTCACGCGCCCGGCCGAGGATGACCATGTCGCCGCTGGCATTGATGATGGCGTTGCCGAGCCCCCGTTCCTGGAGAAGCGCCGCCGCCTTGCGCAGCGCGAGGCCCTTGGCGAAGGCTCCCATGTCCAGCCACAGCCGCGGGTCGCGGCTTTGCATGCCGTCGGCGCCGAAGACCAGGGCGTCCATGCCGGGCGGCGGCAGCAGGGCGTCGATCTCCGCGGCCGCCGGCGGGCTGGTGGCCATGGCTTCGCTGTCATGGAAACCCCACAGCATCACCAGCCGGCCGATGGCGGGATTGAACAGGCCTTGCGAGCGCCGCGACAGCTCCGCGGCCAGCAGGATGCCCTCGCGCAATTCGGCCGGCACCGTGACCGTCTCGCCCGCGGCCAGGCGTTCGTTCAGCCGGGCGAGCTCGCCCTCGCCGAAGGCCTGCCAGCGCCGTTCCTCGGCGAGCAGCAGGGCCTCAAGTTCGGCGAGCGCTTCGGCGGCGTGTGCCGGCGGTTCCGCCACCGAGACCTCGACCAGCGTGCCCAGCGCGAAGAACGACACGCGCTCGGGCCCGGCGGGTTGCGTGCAGGCCGCCAGCAGCAGCACCGCCGCCAGCAGGAATCGCTTCACAGGCGGGCCTCGATGGCGTCGAACAGCCGCGCGCTGATGTTGTCCTCGTAGATGGCGTCGAGCTCGCGCACGCAGGTCGGGCTGGTGACGTTGATCTCGGTGAGATAGTCGCCGATCACGTCCAGGCCCACGAACAGCAGGCCCTGTTCCTTGAGGTAGGGCGCCACTTCGGCGCAGATCCAGCGGTCGCGCTCGCTGAGCGCCACGCCCTTGCCGGTGCCGCCGGCGGCAAGGTTGCCGCGGGTCTCGCCGGCGAGCGGCACGCGCGCGAGCGCATACGGATAGGGCTCGCCGTCGATCATGAGGATGCGCTTGTCGCCTTCGACGATTTCAGGGATGTAGCGCTGGGCCATCACCTGGCGGCGGCCGGCCAGGGTGATGGTCTCCAGGATCATGGTGGTATTCGGGTCGCCCTGGCGCAGCACGAAGACCTGGCTGCCGCCCATCCCGTCCAGCGGCTTGACCACGATGTGCTGCTGCCCGGCGAGGAATTCGCGGATGCGGCGCGGTTCGCGCGTGACCAGGGTTGGCGCGCAGCACTGCGGGAAGCGCTGGATGGCGAGCTTCTCGTTGTTGTCGCGGATGGCGGCGGCGCGATTGACGACCAGCGCGCCCTGCCGCTCGGCGAGTTCCAGGATCTGGGTGGCGTAGACGTATTCGAGGTCGAAGGGCGGGTCCTTGCGCATCAGGATCACGTCCAGTTCGCCCAGCGCGAGCTCCTCGCCATCCCCCAGCGTGTACCAGTCGTTGACGTCATCGCGCACCGCAAGGTGCCGGGCAAACCCGCGTGCGTTACCGTCGCGCAGGAAAAGATCGGCGGGCTCCATGTAGTGCAGCCGGTAGCCGCGGCGGGCGGCTTCCAGCAGGAAGGCGAGCGTGGTGTCCTTGTAGGGCTTGATGCCGTCGATGGGGTCCATGACCACGCCAAGCCGGGGAGCTGTTTTCATCGGTCGCCTCCTTGAGGGTGAGCGGCGAGAAGTTTACTTTGGTTTCAATGGATTAAGCGAAACACTTGTGCTACAAGTTCAAAAACGCCAGGGCACGTCAAGCGGGAATGCGGGCATGGAGGGGGATCGAAAAGCCCCGTTTGGCAATGTCGCGGCATTCCGTTATGTTAACCCGGTCAAAAAATCAGCGGCAGCCGCGCCGCAGGTCCCGAGCGGTCGGCGGGTATCCGAAGAGCTGGAGGTTCTCAGGTGGGGAGTGAAGCGCAAATGTCGGGGCTGAGCGGACTCAAGGTCCTCGTTATCGATGACTCCAAGACCATCCGCCGCACCGCCGAGACGCTCTTGACCAAGGAAGGATGCGAGGTCGTCACCGCCGTCGATGGCTTCGAGGCCCTTGCCAAGATCGCCGATCACAAGCCGGACATCATCTTTGTCGACATCATGATGCCGCGCCTGGACGGCTATCAGACCTGTGCGCTCATCAAGCACAACGCCAGCTTCAAGCAGACGCCCGTGATCATGCTGTCCAGCAAGGACGGCCTGTTCGATCGCGCGCGCGGCCGTATCGTGGGCTCCGAGCAGTACCTGACCAAGCCGTTCACCCGGGACGAGCTGCTCGGCGCCATCCAGAACCATGTCCGCAGGGCGGCCAGCGCCTGACCTGCGTTTCCAGTAAAGAGGAGCAAGTAAATGCCTGTCGTACTGATCGTCGATGATTCGCCCACCGAAGTTCACGTGCTGAAGACCCACCTCGAGAAGAACGGGTTCGACACGTTGATCGCCGAGGACGGTGAGAGCGGTCTCCGGCTCGCCAAGGAAAAGCAGCCCGACCTGATCATCATGGACGTCGTGATGCCGGGAATGAGCGGCTTCCAGGCGACCAGGCAGCTTGCCAAGGACCCGGCCACGCAGAACATCCCGGTGGTCATCGTCACCACCAAGGACCAGGAGACCGACAAGGTCTGGGGCATGCGCCAGGGCGCCTATGACTACCTCGTCAAGCCCGTGAACGAGCGCCAGCTGGTCGACAAGGTCAACGAAGCGCTGGCGGCCAAGGGCTGATACCCATGAATGACGCGGCAAGCCTGCGAGACCTGCGCGACCGGCCGTTCGAGCTTTTGCTCGAGATGGAGCGGCGCGCCGTGCGGGTTGCCGCCGGACGCGGCCTGGAAACGGGCGTGCAGACGGAATGGGTCGGAGTCGCCTTCCGCATCGGCAGGCATCTCTTCGTTTCCGCTCGTGCGCAGGTGCGGGAAATTCTTACCTATCCGGGTGTCACGCGCGTTCCAGGCAGCAAGAGCTGGCTCAAGGGGCTGGCCAACGTCCGCGGCCAGCTGCTGCCGATCATCGACATGAACGAGTTTTTCGGCGGGGAAGAGACCCTGCCGGGACGCGCCACCCGCGTGGTGGCGATCAACCACGACGAAGTTCCCGCCGGGCTGCTGGTGGACGAGGTGCGTGGTTTTCGTCGCTTCCACCGCGACGAGATGCGTACCGGCAACGCGCCGGCGCCCGCCTTTGCGCCATTCGTCACGGGCGTGTTCGAGCGTGGCGAGGAACGGTGGTACGTGATGGACCTGATGCGCCTGGCGGAAAGCCAGACGTTCCTGCAGGCGGCGGAATGATCGGGGGAATGCTGCTGCTGCCTGTAATCGACAAGAACCCTCAAGGTGGTTTGAAACATGGCTAAGTCTGCGGGAAGTTCAAACAAGACTTTGATCGTCATGCTCCTGATTGCTGCGGGCTGCATCGTGGCGGCGGCGGTCAACTTCTTCTACACGGCGCGATTCGCGATACAGGACGAGGCCTTCCTCAGGCTGCTCTCCGACCAGTCGGTCCTGTCGCAGAGTCTCGCCAAGGATGGAGGCCTGGCGGTCCGGGGAAACAACCAGTCCTTCACCTTCCTGCAGACGGGGCGCGAGCAGTTCGATCGCAACCTGCGCGAGATGCTCGATGGCAGTGAAAGGACCGCACGCGTCTCCGACCAGGTGCGCGACGAGGTCTCGCTGATGCAGCAGCGCTGGTCCAACGAGGGCCGCGATGCCGTCGGCCGCATCCTTGCCGCCAAGGACGCCTTCAGCGTGGCTCACCAGAGCCTCGCGGTGGTCAATGCGCAGATGCCCGAGTTCGCGCAGCGCATGGATGAGGTCTTCAACAAGCTTTCCGGCAACAACGCCGTCAGCCGCAGCTGGCTGTACCATCTCGGCCGCCAGAGCAGCTTTGCGCAGCGCATGCAGCGCGACGTCAACACCGTGATCCTGGGCGGCAGCGACGTGGCGGGCGCGGCCAACCGCCTCGAGGGCGACCTTTCCTACGTCACGCAGATCATGCGCGCGATGTTCGACGGCGATCCGCAGCTCGGCCTGCCGCCGCTGATGAACACCCCCGCCGCCGAGGAAATCCGTACCGCCAACGTGGTGTTCAATCGCGTTCGCGACGCGGTCACCACCGTCGAATCCATGTCGGCCAGCCTGGTCGAGGCGCATGCCGCACTCGGCACGCTGGAAGGCCTGAGCAGCGCGCTGCTGGCCAACTCCCGCACCATCCTGAACGCCTTCGAGCGCCAGAAGAGCGCACGGCTGTTCCAGCCGCTCTACGGCTACGTCGCCGGCGGCGTCGGCGTGCTGCTGCTGCTGGTGCTGTTCTCGCTCTACAACCTCGGCGCCGACACCCGCCGCGCGGCCGAAGCGCAGGCGCGCGAGCAGGAAAGGAACCAGGAAGCGATTCTGCGCCTGTTGGACGAACTGGGCTCGCTGGCTGACGGCGACCTCACCGTGCAGGCAACGGTGTCGGAAGACATCACCGGCGCGATCGCGGACTCCATCAACTTCGCCATCGAGGCGCTGCGCGACCTGGTGCTGACCGTCAACGATACGGCGCTGCGCGTCGACGCCGCCGCCCGGCAGACGCAGGCGACGGCTTCGCACCTCGCCGAGGCTTCCGACAACCAGACCCGGCAGATCGCCTCGGCGACCAAGCAGATCGCCGCCATGGCGAAGTCGATCGAGCAGGTGTCCGCCAACGCCGAACGCTCGACCCGAGTCGCGCAGCAGTCGGTGGAAATCGCCAACAAGGGCGGTGAGGCGGTGCGCCGCACGATCGACGGCATGAACAACATCCGCGAGACCATCCAGGAAACCTCGAAGCGCATCAAGCGACTGGGCGAGTCCTCGCAGGAAATCGGCGACATCGTCGAACTCATCAACGACATCGCCGAACAGACGAACATCCTCGCGCTCAACGCCGCCATCCAGGCGTCCATGGCGGGCGAAGCGGGCCGCGGCTTCGCGGTCGTGGCGGACGAAGTGCAGCGCCTTGCAGAACGTTCCGCCAATGCGACCAAGCAGATCGAAGCGCTGGTGAAGACCATTCAGACCGACACCAACGAGGCGGTGATCTCGATGGAACAGTCGACCGCGGGCGTGGTCAGCGGTGCACAGCTGGCCGAGAACGCAGGCGAGGCGCTGGACGAGATCGTGAAGGTGTCCAACCACATCGCGACGCTCATTCAGTCGATTTCCGCGGCCGCGCGCCAGCAGGCGACGGCGGCCACCGACGTGTCGCGCACCATGAACGTCATTCAGGAAATCACGTCGCAGACTGCGGAAGGCACGCAGGCGACGGCGCGCAACATCGGCAAGCTGGCAACCCTCGCGACCGAGCTGCGCAAGTCAGTGGCCGGCTTCAAGCTGCCGAACATGGGGGGAGGCGAGACGATGGTAATGACGGCGGAAATGCAGGTAAGGGAAGTCCAGGCCGCCGAGCAGAGCGCCTGATCGAGCCAACGAAACGCCGCGCAAGCGGCAGGCCAGGATCGAAACAGAATGACGCAGGTTGCCTCAGACTCGCTGCTTTGGATCAAGTCCGAGCTGGATAACACCCTGGTGCGCGCGCGCCAGGCGCTGGAGGCGCATGTCGAAAGCCCGGACGACAAGGCGCGGCTGACGGAGTGCCTGGAGCAGCTCCATCAGGTCCAGGGCACGCTGCGCATGGTCGAGGTCTACGGCGCCGCCATGCTGGCCGAGGAAATGGAGGCGGTCGCCCGCTTCCTGGTGGACGGCAAGGCCGCCGAGCCCGAGGACGCCTACGAAGTCCTGATGCGGGCGATGCTGCAGCTGCCGGACTACCTGGAGCGCATCGTCGGCGGCCAGCGCGACCTGCCGCTGGCACTCCTGTCCCTGCTCAATGATCTCCGTTCCGTGCGCGGCGAGGCGCTGCTTTCCGAATCCTCGCTGTTCGCGCTGGGCCTGAGCGAGCGCGGCACGCGCGAACTCGAGGCGCGCGAGTGGAAGCCGCAGGGCGACATCCGCGTCATCGCGAAGAAGCTGCGGCCGAAGTTCCAGCAGGCGCTGCTCGGCTGGTTCAAGTCGGGCAAGAACGACGCACTGGCGGCGCTGCTCAAGATCATGGAGCAGTTCGAGCAGGCGGCGACCTCGCCGTCCAGCTTCCAGCTGTGGTGGGTGGTGAGCGGCACCGTCGAGGCGCTGCTTGAGGGCGGCCTGGAGGCGAGCGTCAGCCTCAAGCAGATGCTTGGCCAGGTCGACCGGCAGATCAAGAAGGTGCTGGACGCGGGCGAAACCGCGCTGGACGAAGAGCCGCCCTCGGATCTCGTCAACAACCTTCTTTATTACATCGGCAAGGCCGCTTCGAACGGCGAGCGCGTCAGCGCGATCAAGGAGGCCTTCCGGCTCGGCGAGCTGCTGAGCGACGGCGAGGACATGTCGGCGGCGAGCCTGAGCGCGCCGAACCTCAGCCTGATGAAGACCGTCTCCGCCGCGATCAAGGAAGACCTCGCGCGGGTGAAGGACACGCTCGACATCTTCGTGCGCATGGGCAAGACCGACGCCGGCGAACTCGAAGGCCTGGTCGAGCTGTTGAAGAAGGTCGGCGACACGCTCGGCGTGCTCGGCCTGGGTGAGCTGCGCCAGGAGATCGAGGTGCAGCGCGAAGTGCTGGCCGAACTCGTCGGCGGGCGCCGCAAGCTCGACGAAGACGTGCTGATGGACATTGCCGCCGCGTTGATCCGCATCGAGACGCGGCTGGACGACCGCATGGTCGAGAACGTCTATCCCGACGTCGCCGTGCCCAGCGAGGAGGAAACCCGCGGCCTGCGCGTCGAGGAGGCGGACTTCCGCCAGGTGGCGAGCGCGGTCATCCGTGAATCCATCATCAACCTCGCGCGCGTCAAGGACGCCATCATCGAATTCATCAAGCAGCCGGGCCAGGGCGACGTGCTGCGGCCCATCCCGCCGCTGATCCACCAGATCCAGGCCGGCCTGCGCCTGCTCGAGATCGAGCGTCCGGCGCTGCTGCTGGAAAGCATCCGCTACTACATCCAGGAACGCATCTTCGGCGCCGGCGCGGTGCCGAACTCGGTGGAACTCGACCGGCTGGCGGACGCCATCGTCGGCGTCGAGTTCTACCTTGAGATGGTGCAGCAGGGCCGCGGCCGCCAGGACAGCATGCTCGATCACGCCGCGGCCTGCGTCGAGGCGCTGGGCTACCCGGTGGGCTACGAGCCCTCGGGCGACATCGACAGCGAGATTCCACCGGCGATGCCGGCCGTACCGCCGGAACCCGAACCGGTCGCCGCAGCGCCGGCTCCCGCGCCGACACAGCACGCCGTCGGTCCCCGCCCGGACGATGTCGATCCCGAGATCGTCGAAATCTTTCTCGAAGAATCGCAGGAAGAAATCGCCTCGCTGCGCGAGCACTTCCCGTACTGGAAGAAGAATCCCGAGCACGCCGATGCGCTCACCACGGTGCGGCGTTCCTTCCATACCCTGAAGGGCAGCGGCCGCATGGTCGGCGCGGAGCTGATCGGTGAATTCGCCTGGTCGATGGAAAACATGCTCAACCGCGTGATCGACCAGACCATCAAGGCCACGCCGGACGTGTTCGACCTGATCGAGCGCGCCATCGAGGCCCTGCCGGAGCTGATCGAGCAGCTCGAGGCGGGCACGGAACCGCGCACCGACGTCTACGCGCTCATGCAGCGCGCCCAGGCGGTGGCCCGCGGCGAGGCGCTCCCCGAGGCCGAAGAAAGCGAAGTCGACCGTGCCAGCGCCGCCGCCGTGGCCGCACCGGCGGCGGAAGCCACGGTCGCGCCTGCCGCCGAGCCGGAACCGGCGCAGGCCGAACCGGCCGAAGCCGCACCCGTGGCGCTCGCCTCGGGCATGGACCCGGTGCTGTACGAGATTTTCCGCGGCGAGGTGGAAGGCCATCTTGCGACGCTGGGCCGCTTCCTGGATGCGGCGCACGCGCCGATCGCCGTCAGCGACGAAGCGCTGCGCGCCCTGCACACCATGAACGGCAGCGCCGCCATGGCCGGTGCGCACGCCATCGCCGAACTGATCGACCCCTACGAGCAGCTCTGCAAGCTGTGCACGGAGCAATCCCGCAAGCTGGAGGCCATCGACCTCGAGCTGCTGCGCGAAATGATCGACATCATTCCGCGCCAGCTGGATCACCTGCGTGACGGCGGCCCGGCGCCGGAAGGCGTGGACAGCCTGACCACGCGGGCGCGCCGGCGTTTCCTGGATGCCAGCGCCGTGCAGCCGGCGGAGCCGGCGCCCGCTCCGGCTCCCGCCGCGTCTCCGCCGCCTGCTGCCGCGCCGGCAACGGTGGTGCGCATCGAGGACCTGGAGGATTTCGACGAGGAACTCGCCGAGGTCTTCCTCGAGGAAGCCAGCGAGGTGCTCGAAGGCGCGGCCGCCGCGCTCGAGAAATGGAGCGCGGCGCACGACGACAAGGAACAGATCGCCGAGCTGCAGCGCCTGCTGCATACCCTGAAGGGTGGCGCGCGCATGGCCGGCATCACCCCCATGGGCGATCTCAGCCACGAGATCGAGACGCTCATGGCCAAGGTCACCGACGGGCACATCCCGGTGTCCACGCGCATGTTCTCGCTGCTGCAGCGGGCGCTCGATCGCCTGCATCGCATGCTGGAACAGGTGATGGCGCGGCAGCCGATCGCGGACGCGAACGACCTGGTGCGCGAGTTCCAGTGGCTGATGGCCGGCGAGGACCGCCCGGAAGGCGAGGACGCCCATGAGCCGATTCCCGCCCCGGCGCCCGCGCCGGTCGCCGAGGCCGAGCCGCCGGCGGCGCAGGAGAAGCGCGAGCGCGAGCCGGGCGAGCCGTTCGATCCGAACATCCACATCGACCGCCGCGGTCAGAACCGCATCCAGCACGAGGTCATGCGTGTTCGCGCGGACGTCATCGAAAGCCTGATCAACAACGCGGGCGAGGTTTCCATCTATCGCGCCCGCCTCGAGCAGCAGATCAACACCATCGGCTTCAACCTCGCGGAACTCGACCAGACAGTCGTGCGCCTGCGCGAGCAGCTGCGCCGCCTGGAAATGGAGACCGAGGCGCAGATTCTTTCGCAGTGGGAAAAGGAAGGCCTCTCGCGCGACGACGAGTTCGACCCACTGGAAATGGACCGCTACTCGACGCTGCAGCAGCTGTCGCGCGCGCTGGCCGAGTCGGTCAACGACCTTGTCTCGATTCAGTCGCTGCTCCTGAACCAGTCGCGCGAAGCCGAAACCCTGCTGTTGCAGCAGTCGCGCGTGAACACGGAACTGCAGGACGGCCTGATGCGCACCCGCATGGTGCCGTTCTCGCGGCACGCGCAGCGGCTGCGCCGCATCGTGCGGCAGACCGCGGAGGAAGCCGGCAAGCAGGCCGAACTGGTGCTGGTCGGCGCTGAAGGCGAGATGGACCGCCAGGTGCTGGAGCGCGTGCTAGCGCCGCTCGAGCACATGATGCGCAACTCCGTCGTGCACGGCATCGAGGCGCCGGACGCGCGTCGCGCCAACGGCAAGCCGGAGCAGGGCACGGTGAAGATTCACCTGCACCGCGAAGGCTCCGAAGTCGTGATCGAGATTTCCGACGACGGCCAGGGCCTGAACATCGACGCGATTCGTGAAAAGGCCCGCCGCCAGGGCCTGCTGCGCGAGGACGCGCAGGTTTCCGACGACGACGTCATGCAGTTCATTCTCGAGGCCGGCTTCTCCACCGCCGAGACGGTCACCCAGGCCGCCGGCCGCGGCGTCGGCATGGACGTGGTCTACAGCGAGATCCGCCAGCTCGGCGGTTCGCTCACCATCGCCTCGCAGCGTGGCAAGGGCGCGACCTTCACCATCCGCCTGCCGTTCACCCTGGCAATCACCCAGGCGCTGCTGGTGCGCGTCGCCGAGGAACTGTTCGCGATTCCGCTGCCGTCCATCGAAGGCATCGTGCGCGTGCCGCGCAAGGACATCCTGCGCTACTTCCAGGAAGACCAGCCGTCGTTCAACTACGGCGGGCACCAGTACCAGCTGCAGTATCTCAGCGCGCTGCTCGGCCTCGGCATTCCGACCTTCCCGGAAGAGCTGCAGACCATCCCGGTGCTGCTGGTGAAGGCCGGCGACCATTCGGCCGCGCTGGTGACCGAAGGCATGGAAGGCTCGCGCGAAATCGTCGTGAAGTCGGTCGGTCCGCAGATTTCCACCATCAAGGGCATCGCCGGCGCGACGCTGATGGGCGACGGCTCCATCCTGCTCATTCTCGACGCCGGCGGGCTGGTGCGCGCCGCCGCGCAGGCCGCGGCCCAGGGCATCCTGCTGGAGGCGGGCGAGCGCGAGGAGGCGCAGGAAGACGAGCGTACGCTCGCCATGGTGGTGGACGATTCCATCACCGTGCGCCGCGTGACGCAGCGCCTGCTGGAGCGTTACGGCATGCGCGTGATCACCGCGAAGGACGGCGTTGACGCGCTTGCGGTGCTGCAGGAAAACATCCCGGACGTGATGCTGCTCGACATCGAGATGCCGCGCATGGACGGCTTCGAGCTGGCCTCGCACATGCGCAACGACGAGCGCTTCAAGGAAATTCCGATCATCATGATCACCTCGCGCACCGGCGAGAAACACCGCAACCGCGCCATGGAAATCGGGGTCAATCGCTATCTCGGCAAGCCCTACCAGGAAGGCGAGCTGGTCGAACAGATCCAGTCGCTGGTCGGCAAGTTCAACCCCGAACGCACGCGCTGGGACTGATCAATGCAACAGGTTCGCGAAGTCTACAGTCTGCTCATGCCGCTCGCCGATGGCCGCGTGGTCGTGCCGCGCGCCGCCATCGCCGAAGTGCTCGGCTTCACGCGCCCCAAGGACCGGCCGGCGAACGCGCCGGAATTCCTGCTGGGCTTCATCGACTGGCAGGGCCAGCGCATTCCGCTGGTGTCGCTGGAGGCGGCGCGCGGCAAGCCGGCGCCGACGCTGGGAAGACGCACGCGCATCGCCGTGGTGTTCGGCTTCGGCGGCCGGCTGAAGCCCGACGTGTTTGCGCTGGTCACGCAGGGTTACCCGTACCTGGTGCGCGTCAACGAGAACGTGCTGCAGCCGGAAGCCATGGAGGCGGAGGAGGAGCTGATCCTCGCGCGCGTGCGCATGGCCAATGAAAAGCCCTTCATTCCCGATCTCGAAGCGCTCGAGGAGCGCATCGTCGCGGCCCTTGGCGACAGCGCGCCCATGGAGTCGCCCGCGCCGGCGGATGAGATCGATGCGCTCGCCAATGTGGCCGGCGAGGACGATGACCCGGACGCCGCGATGTTTGCCGCTGACGCGGGAATGGAAGAAGGCGAAGCGACGATGGAGTTGCCGGAGGCGGAAGACATCGAAGTCACGGCAGAGGAGGCTGTGGCGGAAAGCATCGAGCCGGAAATCACCGCGGACGAGGCGAACGAGATTGAGCTCGATGTCACCGGCTTCGGAGGCGAGACCGACTATTCGGCGGAGCTCGATGAACTTGCTTCGGCACTGGACGAGGAGACCGCCACCGGCGTCGAGCTCGACCTGTCCGCGCTGGAGGCGTCCGCCGAGGACGAGGAAATCACCATCGAGGGTTTCGAGCTCGACACCGAAGACGATGCCGGGGAGATCGACCTTTCCGCGCTGGTCGGCGACGACGGCGAAGAAGAAAAGGAAGAGGCCGATGCGCCCGAGTTCGATCTCTCCGACCTCGAACTCCTGGACGACGACGACGACAAGCAGGGCTAGCCGAGGTCGCCCCAGCGACCGAGCAGCAAGGCGGCGGCCACCAGGGCCGCCGTTTCCGTTCTGAGGATGCGCGGCCCGAGCCGCAACCCTGTCGCGCCGGCGGCGAGAATGCGCTGCCGTTCACCGGCATCGAAACCGCCTTCCGGGCCCGCCAGCAGCCGCACGAGTTGCGGCGGCTCTGCCGGAAGATCTCTGAGGCTCTGGGTGCCCTCGGGATCGAGGAAGACCAACATGCCTTCTGCCGGACGTTCCAGGAATTCATGCAGCGGGCTGACTTCGTGCACTTCCGGCACGCGCGTACGCCCGCTTTGCTCGCAGGCGCTCACCACCACGCCGCGCCAGTGTTCCAGCCGCTTGTCGGCGCGCTTCACATCCAGCTTTACCACGCTGCGCTGGCTGTTCACCGGGTGAATGGCGGCAACGCCAAGCTCGACGGACTTCTGCAGCGTGTAGTCCATGCGCTCGCCGCGCGAGATTGCCTGCACCAGCTCCCAGCGCAACGGCGCCTCGC
>JAJUFS010000166.1 GCA_029263725.1 Gammaproteobacteria bacterium
ATGATGGAATGGACCGATCGCCATTGGCGGCGCTTCGTTCGGCACATCACGCGGCACACGCTGCTGTACACGGAAATGGTGCATGCGAACGCAGTTCTGAAGGGCAACGTCGAGAAGCTGCTCGAGTTCGACCCGGCCGAGCATCCGGTGGCCTTGCAGCTGGGTGGCGCGGAGCCCGCGGTACTCGCCCAGGCGGCGCGCGTTGCCGAGGACTTCGGCTACGACGAGGTGAATCTCAACGTCGGCTGTCCCAGCGATCGCGTCCAGGCGGGCCGCTTCGGCGCCTGCCTGATGGCCGAGCCCGAGCTCGTGGCGGAATGCTTCGCCGCGATGCGCGCGGCGGTGTCCATCCCGGTGACGGTGAAGACGCGCATCGGCATCGACGACTGCGACGACTACGAGTTCGCGCATCGCTTCGTCGACATCGTGGCGGCCGCGGGTTGCGAGACCTTCATCATTCACGCCCGCAAGGCCTGGTTGAAGGGACTGAGCCCGAAGGAAAACCGCGAGATCCCGCCGCTGCGCTATGACATCGCCGCAAGGCTCAAGCACGACTTCCCACAGCTGGAAATGCTGCTGAACGGCGGCGTGAAGACGCTCGATGCCGTCGAGCAACAGCTCGAGGTCTTCGATGGCGTGATGATCGGACGCGAGGCCTACCACAACCCGTGGATGCTGGCCGAGGCCGACCGGCGCATCTTCGGCAGCGATGCGCCGCTGAAAAGCCGCGAGGAAGTGCTCGAGGAATATCTTCCCTACATGCAGCGCGAGCTTGCGCGCGGCACGCCGCTGCGTTCCATGACTCGCCACATGCTTGGCCTTTACCAGGGCCTGCCCGGCGCGCGCCGCTGGCGCCGCACCCTGAGCGAAGGCGTTGCCGCCGGCGGCGGCATCGAGCTGCTGGAGGAAATGCTGCGGGAGAGGGAGGCGGCCTGAGGGGAGGAAGAAGGTAGAAGACTGCTGTATTTCCGCCTCGCGTCTCTCCTTCCTTCTTCCTTCTCCCTTCTTTCCAAAAAAAAGCCGGAGCATGCGCCCCGGCTTTTTTGTGCGTCACCCTGGCACTTACCTGCTTGCCGGCAGTCGGCCGAAGTCTTCGTCGACCATGGCGGCGATGTAGGCCAGGGTCGCGTAGACGGCGACGTTCTGGTTGAGGTCGTCGCGATCGATCTTGTCCAGAGTGTCATTGACGTTGTGGTGCACGTCGAAGTAGTAGGTGCCGTCCTGGCCCGGCTGCAGCACCGGCACGCCAAGATCGCGCAGCGGGCCGATGTCGGCGCCGCCGTAGGCGGCGTTGCCGGCCCACTCGATGCCGAGCGGGGCGAGCATTTCCTGCATGGCGGCGATCAGCGGCAGGCGCTCGGGCGCCACGCGGCTGGCGAACTGCCACACGCGGCCTGCGCCGAAGTCGGCTTCCATGGCGATCACGTGCCTGTCGAGCGTATCGGCGTTTTCCTTCACGTACTGGCGCGCGCCGGACAGCCCGAACTCCTCGTTCGCGTACAGCACGACGCGAATGGTGCGTTCGGGTGCGCGGCGCAGGTCGCCGATCAGCCGCGCCGCGGCAGTGACGATGCCCACGCCGGCGGCGTCGTCGTGCGCGCCGGTGGCGAGATCCCAGGAATCGAGATGCGCGGCGAGCAGCACGATCTCATCCTTCTTGCCGCGGCCGGGAATTTCGCCGATCACGTTCGCCGACATTTCATTCGGCAGGTAACGCGCCGTGGACCTGATGCGGAAGCTGACGTCGCGGCCGGACGCGACCTGGCGTTCCAGCAGGTCGGCGTCGGGATTGGAGATCGCGATCGCCGGGATGCGGCGCACGTCATCCTGGTAGCGCATGCCGCCGGTGTGCGCGATGCGGTTGTTGCTGGTGCCGACGGTGCGGATGACCACGCCGACCGCGCCGAGCCTTGCCGCTTCCACGGCGCCGCGCGAGCGCTTCGCGACCGCCGGGCCATAGCCGCTGCCGTCGCGCTCGCGGCGCATGCGCTCGTTGATGAACACGATCCGGCCGCGCACGTCGGCGGGCTTCATCGCGGAGAGCGCCTCGAGGTTCTCGACCATCACGACCGGCGCGGTGATGCCTTCCTCGGGGGTGCCGATGCTGCCGCCCAGCGAGACGGCGACCAGCTGCTGCGGGAAAGGCGCGACGATTTCCGCTTCCAGCGTGCCGCGCTCCCAGTGCGGCACCTCGACGCTTTCGGCGCGCACGTTCTTGAAGCCGAGTTCGCGCAGCCTGGCCATCGCCCAGGCCACGCCGGCGCGATCACCGGCGGTGCCGGCAAGGCGCGGACCGACCTCGGTGGTGAGTCCCGCGACGATTTCATAGGCGCGCGGATCCTTCATGGCGCGTTCCTGCAGGGCGGCGACGTTGTCGCGCACCAGCTTGTCGAGCTCGACCGGCGGCGGCAGCGGTTCGACGTCGTTCGCGAGCGCCGGCAGGCACAGCGCACTGAAAAGCAGTGGAAGCAGTTTCTTCATGCAGGTCTCCAGGAAAGGAGGCGCCGCGGGAACCGCGGCGCCTGTTTCTTCTTGTATCAGGCGGCAGGGCGCGCCGAGCGGGAATTGTAAAGGATGAGCGCGATCGCTGCCGTGAGCACCAGGAGCTGCGCGGCGATGCTCTGCACGGTCGGGTAGATGCCGAGCAGCTCGATGCGCGGCAACGCTATCGGATCCAGCGGCAGCTTGCCGGCTTCCTGCAGGGCGGCGACTCCCTTGCCGGCGAAGATCACTGCCAGCGTGATCATGACCGCCGCGGTCACGGCGAAGAACTGCCGCAGCGGCAGGCGCACGCCGAAGCGGAAGATCGCGAACGCCAGGCCGACGATGACAAGCGCGCCTAGCGCCGCGCCGGCCAGCAGGCTTGTTTCCGCGGAAGGGATCGTCACCTGTGCCCACAGCGCCTGGAAGAACAGCACCGTCTCGAACACTTCGCGGTAGACGGCGATGAAGGCGATGAAGAACAGCGAGGCGAGGCGCTTGCTGTCCAGCGCCTGCTGCACGCTGCCCTGGATGAACTCCTGCCAGCGCCGCGCGTTCAGCTTGCTGTGCATCCAGAAGCCGACATAGAACAGCACCGCGGCGGCGATCAGCGCGGTGAGGCCTTCGGTCACCTCGCGGGCCGCGCCGGAAATGCTGATGAAGTAGTTCGAGATCACCCAGGTCAGCACGCCGACGGCGAGCGCGGCGATCCACCCGGCATGCAGCCAGGGCAGGGCGTCGCGGCGGCCGGTCTTGCCGAGGAAGGCAGCCATGGCGCCGAGCACGAGTATGGCTTCCAGGCCCTCGCGCAGGA
>JAJUFS010000055.1 GCA_029263725.1 Gammaproteobacteria bacterium
GCACGGTAAACGGCATCCTGCTCGGCAAGGAGCGCGCGGTGCGCCTGTGCTTCGCCTGCATCCTGGCACGCGGACACCTGCTGATCGAGGACGTGCCGGGCGTGGGCAAGACGACGCTCGCGCAGACGCTGGCGCATGCGCTTGGCCTCGAGTACCGCCGCGTGCAGTTCACCAGCGACCTGCTGCCGGCAGACATCCTCGGCGCTTCCATCTGGCACCGCGACAGCGGCGAATTCCGCTTCCAGCCGGGCCCGATCTTTTCGCAGCTGATCCTCGCCGACGAGGTGAACCGCGCCACGCCCAAGACGCAGTCGGCGCTGCTGGAGGCGATGGAGGAACACCAGGTCACCATCGACGGCGCAACCCGTCACCTGCCCGAACCGTTCTTCGTGATCGCCACGCAGAACCCGCATTACCAGATCGGCACCTTCCCGCTGCCGGAATCGCAGCTCGACCGCTTCCTGATGCGCATCGAGCTCGGCTACCCCGATGCGAGCGCCGAGCGCGAGCTGCTGGAAGGCCGCAGCCGCCGCGAGATGCTCGCGGAACTCGCGCCGGCGATGTCGGCGCGCGAGCTCGTCGCCGTACAGCAGCGCGTCGACCAGGTGTTCACGTCCGTCGCGCTGCTCGACTACATCCAGGCCATCGTGCGCTACACGCGCGAGTCGCCCGACTTCGTCAGCGGCCTGTCGCCGCGCGCGGCGCTGGCATTGAAGCGTGCCGCGCAGGCCTGGGCGCTGCTCGACAATCGAGACGCAGTGATCCCGGAAGACGTGCAGGCCGTGCTGGAAGGCGTGATCTCGCATCGCCTGCAGCCGAGACGCGCCGAACCCGGCGCCACCGAGGAAGGCGTGGCCCAGCGCGTGATCGAAGCGGTGCCCGTGCCCTGATGCGATTCACGAGACGGCTTGGCGACGCCGCGCGCCGCTGGGCGAGGCGCCGGCAGGGGCTGGACCGCAACCCCATCGTCCTCAACCGCCGCCGCATCTACATCCTGCCCACCCGCCAGGGCGCGGCCTTCGGCGCGCTGCTGTTCGCGATGCTGCTCGGCTCGATGAACTATTCGAGCAGCCCGGGCTTCCTGCTGACCTTCTCGCTGGCCGCGCTCGCCTTCGTGGCCATGAACCATACGCATCGCAATCTCGAGAAGCTGGAGATCCGCATCGGACATGCCGATGCCGTGTTCGCCGGCAACGAGGCGCGCTTTCCGCTCTACATTCACAACGCCTCGGGCGTGGCGCGCAACGGCATCGCGCTGGATGACGACGAGCGCACGCAGGCCGTGGTGGACATCGCGCCGGAAAGCGCCGCCACGCTGCATTTCCGCATCAGGACGAGCAGGCGCGGCTGGCTGCGGCCGCAGCGCATCGGACTGCACACCACCTATCCCTTCGGCCTGTTCCGCGCCTGGGTGTGGCTGCATCCGGAAGCTTCCTGCCTGGTGTATCCTGCGCCCGCCGAACCCGGGCTCGCGCCGCCCGTGACGGCGCTGGAGAGCGGCAGCAGCGAGGCGATGTTCCGCGGCCACGAGGATTTCACCGGGCTGCGCGCCTACCAGCCGGGGGACGCGCCCCGGCACGTGGCCTGGCGCGCATCGGCGCGGCTCGACGGCGACCTGCTGGTGAAGGAATTCGGCGGCGGCGCGGCGACGACGCGCATGCTGCGCTGGCAGGACGTGATGTTCGAGCGCGATGACGAGGCGAGGCTGTCGCGTCTTGCCCGCTGGATCATGGACGCGCACGCCGCCGACGAGCGCTGGGGCCTGGAGCTGCCGGGCGTTTCCTTGCCGGTGGACGGCGGCCAGGCGCACTTCGAGCGCTGCCTGCGTGAACTTGCCTTGTTCGGGTTGCCGCGATGACGAGCGCAGCCGAACTCGACGCCCGCCCCACCACGCGCAGCATTCACGTGCTGCTGTTCGCGCTGGCGGTGCTGTTCGCCGGCATCGCGACCTTCACGGCGCCGTGGATTTCCGCCTTCGCCTTCGCCCTGCTCGTGTGGCGCGGCTTCGCGGCGCGCCGCAGCCTGCGCATGCCCGGCCGCGCGGTGAAGGCGATACTGGCGCTCGCCGGCGTGCTCGTCGTGCTCGCCACCTATCGCACGGTGAACGGCGCGGAAGCCGGCAGCGCGCTGCTGATGCTGATGATCGGCATCAAGCTCACCGAGGTGAAGCGCGTGCGCGATGCCGTGTTCACGCTGGTGCTGGCGTGGTTCCTGGTGTTCGCCGCGCTGCTCTACAGCCAGGAGATTCCCTTCGTCGCCTGGATGATCCTGAGCGGCTGGGCGCTGGTCGCGGCGCTGCTCACGGTGACGCGCAATGCCGTGCAGCCGGAGTTCATGAGCGCGTTCCGGCAAAGCGGCCGCTATCTCGCGCAGGCCCTGCCGTTCGCGGTGATCCTGTTCCTGCTGTTCCCGCGCCTGCCCGGCCCGCTGTGGGGCGTGCCTTCACCGAATGCTTCCGGCGTCACCGGGCTGGATGATTCGATGTCGCCCGGCTCCATCTCGCGGCTGGCGCAATCCGATGAAGTCGCCTTCCGCGTGCGCTTCGACGGCGAACCGCCGCCGCCCGCGGAGCTCTATTGGCGCGGGCCGACGCTGAGCAGCTTCAACGGCCGCACCTGGCTGCCGGGCGTGGTGCGCTTCCGGGGCCAGCAGCGCCCGACGGATCTCGGCAATGCGGTGAGCTACACGGTGATGCTCGAGCCGCACCAGCGGAACTGGATGTATGCGCTCACCTGGCCGGCGAGCTATCCGGAAGACGCCCTGCTCACCAGCGAGTTCCTGCTGGCCGCGCGCCGCCCCATCACGCAGCGCCGTTCCTACGAAGTGGTGTCGTTTCTTGCGCACACGCTGGACCCGGAGCTTTCCGGCGATCACGCCTACTGGGCGCTGCAGATGCCGCGCGAAGGCAACCAGCGCGCCCGCGAGCTCGCGCAGTCCTGGCGACAGGAAGCTGGCAATCCGCGCGACATCGTGCAGCGCGCGCTCGCCATGTTCCGCGACGAGGAGTTCTTCTACACGCTGGAGCCGCCGCTCAATCGCGGCGACATCGTCGATGACTTCCTGTTCCGCACGCGTTCCGGTTTCTGCGAGCACTACGCCGGCGCCTTCGTGTTCCTGATGCGCGCCGCCGGCGTGCCCGCGCGCGTGGTCACCGGCTATCTCGGCGGCGAGCTGAACGAGTACAGCAACTACCTCGTGGTGCGCCAGTCCGATGCGCACGCCTGGGCGGAAGTGTGGCTGGAAGGCGAAGGCTGGGTGCGCGTCGATCCCACCGCGGCGATCTCGCCCGAGCGCATCCTGAGCGGCTTTTCCAGCGTGCTGAACGAACAGCAAACCGAAGCCGGCGAGGCCGGCGGGCTGTTCTACCTGATGGTCGAGCTGGAGATGCGCTGGGAAGCGCTCAACGTGGTGTGGAACGAGTTCTTCCTCGGCTTCGGTCCGGAGACCCAGTTCAACCTGCTCGCCAGCATGGGCATGGATGATCCCGACTGGCAGAAGATGGTCATCGCCATGCTGATCCTCATGACGGTGCTCGGCATGCTGCTATGGGCCTGGCTGTGGTGGACGCATCGCCCGCTCGCGCTCGATCCCGCGCTGCTGCTGTATCGCCGCCTGCAGAGAAGGCTCGCCCGGCGCCTTGGCCCGCCGCGGCTGCATGAAGGGCCGGAGGACTTCTACCGGCGCGTACTGCATGACGCGCCTGAGCATGCCGCGCTGGTGCGCGAGTTCATCGATGCCTACCTCGCCAGCCGTTACCTTCCCGTGCCGGCGGAGGCGCGCACGCTCGCGCCGATGAAACGGATTCTCAGGCGACTCAAGGCCTGACTGAGGCGGCCGTCTTATGTCGGCAGCGGCTGCCTCCTGCTCCCGCCACGGTAGACTCCGTCCGATACCCTGGAGTGCACGCCGTGAAGCAAGCCTGGCCCGAACTGCCGCGGCCCGAGGAATGGCAGGAAAGCTACGTCACCCTGCACATGTGGCTGCAGATTGCCGGCAAGATACGTCTCATGCTCTCGCCGTGGCAGAACCACAGCTGGGGCGTGGCGATGTACGTCACGCCGCGCGGGCTCACCACCTCGCCGATTCCGTGCGGCAATCTCGTCTTCGAGATCGGCTTCGATTTCATCGCCCATCGCCTGCGCGTGACCGCATCCGACGGACAGGCCGGCGAGTTTGCGCTGCAGCCGATGTCCGTCGCCGCCTTCCATCACCAGCTGTTCGCGCTGCTCGATGCACTCGGCATCGAAGCGCGCATCCATGGCCGCCCCGTCGAAGTCGTCGAGGCCATTCCGTTTGCGGACGATGATGTACACGCCGGTTACGATGCCGATGCCGTGCGGCGCGTGCATGCCGCGCTGCTGCAGGCGGATCGCGTGTTCCGCCGCTTCCGCGAAGGCTTCGTCGGCAAGATGAGTCCCGTGCATTTCTTCTGGGGCGCCTTCGACCTCGCCGCCACGCGCTTCTCGGGAAGAACCGCGCCGCTGCATCCGGGCGGCGCGCCGAACTGCGCCGACTGGGTCATGCAGGAAGCGTACTCGCACGAACTCGCCAGCGCCGGCTTCTGGCCGGGCGCGGGCCTTGGCGAGGCTGCCTTCTATGCCTATGCCTGGCCCGAGCCGGCCGGCTATGCCGAGGCCCGCATCCGCCCGGATGCCGCGTACTACCACGGAGAACTGCGCGAGTACCTGCTGCCATATGAAGCCGTACGGAGCGCACGTGATCCGGACGCGGTCCTACTCGAGTTCCTCGAATCCAGCTACGCGCTCGCCGCCGACCTCGGCGGCTGGGATCGCGCCGCACTGGAACGCCCCGTTCCTTCCCGGCTTCGTCACTGACATGGAGGAGGCGCCATGCCCTGCGAACACCTCGCCATCACCGACATCAGGCTGCCGCAGAAATTCCAGTGCGATGAGTGCGTGAAGACCGGCGACAGCTGGGTGCACCTGCGCACCTGCCAGACCTGCGGCGGCACCCACTGCTGTGACAGCTCGATCAACCATCACGCCACCCGCCACGCCCAGGTCACCGGTCATCCCGTGGTGGCCTCGGCCGAACCCGGGGAGCGCTGGCTGTACTGCTACATCGACCGCAAGATGCGCACCTACTGACTCCCGCCACAGAATTTCCTTCACCCTGTCGATTTCCGCTCGCGTGGTTCGTCGTGCTTACATATGACGACAACCAACAAGGGTGATCCCATGCAGAAAATGATCTTCGTGAACCTGCCCGTGAAGGACCTCGCCGCCGCGACGCGCTTCTACGAGGCGATCGGCTGCGTGAAGAACGAACAGTTCAGCGACCACCAGGCATCCTCCATGGCCTGGTCGGACAGCATCGTCTTCCACCTGCTGACGCGCGAGTACTTCGCCACCTTCACGCCCAGGCCGGTCGCCGATGCGCGCCAGGCCACCGGCATGCTGATCGCCCTCTCCTGCGACAGCCGCGAGGCGGTGGATGCCATCACCGAGGCGGCCGCCCGCGCCGGCGGCACCGCCGACATCCGCGCGCCGCAGGATCATGGCTTCATGTACTCGCGCGCCTTCGCCGATCCCGACGGCCACGTCTTCGAGCCGCTGTGGATGAACCCGGACGCCACGTTCGAATGAACAGGGAGAAAGTCATGCTGCGAAACATTCCTGCCATCCTGGCCCTGCTGATGCTTGCCGCCCCCGCCCTCGCCAACGAGGGCGGGCGCGTGGAAGTGAACGGCATGCAGATGTACTACGAGGTCTCGGGAGACGGCGAGCCGCTGATCGTGCTGCACGGCGCGTACATGAACATCCCCTCCATGGGCGCGATCATTCCGAAGCTCGCCGGGCACTATCGCGTCTACGCGCTGGAACTGCAGGGACATGGACGCACGACGGACATCGATCGGCCCATCACCTATCCGCAGCTCGCCGATGACGTTGCCGCGTTCATGGACGCGGTGAAGCTCGGAAAGGCGAACGTGTTCGGCTACTCCATGGGCGCCGTCGTCGGCCTGCAGCTGGCTATCCGTCATCCGCAGAAGGTGAACCGCCTGGTCGCGGCCTCGGTATCCTACGACGCCGAGGGCTGGCAGCCGGAATTCAGGGAGTTCATTCCGCAGATGACGGTGGAAATGTTCCTCGACATGCCTTTCGCCGAGGAGTATCGCCGCCTGGCGCCGAACCCGGACGGCTTCCCGGAACTGGTGCGCAAGCTGATCGCGCTGGAACGCGAACCCATGGCCTGGGCCGATGAGGTGAAGGCGCTGAAGACGCCGGTGCTGATCATCACCGGCGATGCCGACGTCACCACGCTGGAGCATTCGGTGGCGATGTTCCGCCTGCTCGGCGGCGGCGGTCCGGGCGACATGGGCAAGCCGCTCGCCGCCTCGCGGCTCGCGGTGCTGCCTGCAACCTCGCACACCGCCATCATCAACCAGCCCGACCTGCTGCTCGCATTCATCAGGCCGTTCCTCGCCAACGAAACGCCGAAAGGCATGTTCGAGTGAGCACACGGGCAGGCGCCGCAAGGCGCCTGCCTACTGCCCGCCCGCGACGCGGCGCCTCAGCGCGTTGCGTTCCTCCAGCGTCAGTACCTGCGGCTCGACGATGGGCCTGTCCCGCTCATCGAAGAACGGCGAAGGACGGTGCTGCCGCAAGATGAAACCCGGCAGCATGAAACGCAGCAGCTTCAGGATGGTGAAAAAGGACACGGTCGGCTCGGCACCTGCGGGCAGCTCACCCATGCCGTGCCTTGCCTGGACTCGCGCGCGCACCGGCCCCGCATCGCCGTCGCGGATGGCGAGATGAAAGAGCCCCGCATAAGGCATGTTGCGTGAGGCCATGGTATTGGCGATGGGCGTGCGACAGCAGGCGGCATACCAGCGGTACGTTCCCTTCGGACCGAGGCGCATGCAGGCGATCCGTTCCGCGCCGCGCGTGATGCGCAGGTGCGCCGGCCGCACCGGCACCACGTCGCTGCCGCCGTTGGCATCGAGTATCCGCGGCACGTCACCGAGAAAGTGCGCGTAGCTCTGGCAGTCATCACACATGCAGACGATGCGCGGCCCGGGCGCATGCGCCTCGCCCTGCACCTCGCCGCAACGGCAGGAAAACAGCAGCCGCTTCTTCATGCTTCACTCCCGCAATGCCTGAGAGGACGTTTGCCTCAATGGCCGCGCCGATGGCAAGCCTTCGACAGCCTGCGGAAAATCGCCGGTTCAATCAACTCGCCGGAGATTGCGATGGTTACCAAAGTGGGCACGGAAAACGACAGGCTGGAGATGCTGCAGAACCTCATCAAGCTGGACCATGCCGCGGTCGAGGCTTACCAGGCCGCGATCGACCGGCTGGACAACCAGGCGTGGCGCGAGCAGCTCGCCGAGTTCAAGGCGGATCACATGCGCCACATCCGCGAGCTCTCGCCGCTGGTGCAGCACATGGGTGGCGAAGTGCCGGAGAGCGGCGGCGCCAAGGAAATGCTCACGCAGGGCAAGGTGGCGATGAGCGCCATCATGGGCGATGACGCCATCCTGCGCGCCATGAAGAGCAACGAGAACGACACCAACACTGCCTATGAAAACGCCGCGGAGAACGCGCCGCCGGAAGCGCGCGAGATCCTGCAGCGCGGTCTTGCCGACGAGCGCCGTCACTGCAACTGGATACTTGCGCAGCTGGGCGCGGAGCCTCGTCCTGAGGTGACCAGCCGGCCGCGCAGCGAATCCTCGCGTCCCGGCCAGCACGGCTGGCATTGAAGCACTCGATCGCAAAGCCCCGCAGCGCGGGGCTTTGTCATTCGATCGCGGCGTCGTCGCCCGATTCGGCGCGCAGGCCTTCCTCAAGCATGGCGGCTTCGGCGCGCAGCCAGTCGAGGAAGGGCCTGAGTTCCGGTGAATTCTCGCGCCCCGTCTCGCAGACAATGTAGAAGGACAGCTCCACCGGGATGAATCCCGTGAACGGC
This sequence comes from Gammaproteobacteria bacterium, assembly GCA_029263725.1. Taxonomy (GTDB): domain Bacteria; phylum Pseudomonadota; class Gammaproteobacteria; order Natronospirales; family JAJUFS01; genus JAJUFS01. The sequence goes on from JAJUFS010000055.1 coordinate 7,930, forward strand.
CGCACCAGCCGGCCGGCGCGCAGGTCGGCGTGAATCAACGGCAATGAGGCCAGGGCCACGCCCTGCCCTTCGATGGCCGCCTGCAGCACGACGTTCATGTCTTCCAGCACCAGGCCCTTGCGTCCATCCACCTGGTCCGCGCCCACGGCCTCCAGCCACTGCACCCAGTTGCCGAAGCTCATGTCATGCAGCAGCGGGAAATGTGCGAGATCGTTCGGTTCGCGCAACGGCCGCGCGCCTTCCAGCAACGCGGGCGAACACACGGGAAACTCGCGCGGCTGGAAGAGACGTTCCGAGAACACGCCGCGATAGCCGCCGCGGCCATAGCGCAGGGCAACGTCGACATTGTCGCGCCGGAAATCGACCAGCTGCCGCGTCGTGCCGATGCGCACCTCGTAGCCCGGATGCTGCCGCTGGAAGGCGGACAGCCGCGGCACCAGCCAGCGCGCCGCAAGCGAGGCAACGGTGCTCACGTTGATGACCTCGGGGCGGCCTGCGGTACGGATGTTGCGCACCGACTCACGCAGCTCCTCGAACATCTTCGCCGTGGTGTAGGCGAGCACCCTGCCCTGGTCGGTCAGCTCCAGGCCGCGGGCATGGCGGATGAACAGCGGCAGGCCGAGAAAGCTTTCCAGTTCCTTGATCTGGCGGCTTACCGCGCCGTGCGTGACGTGCAGGACCTCGGCTGCGCGAGTGAGGCTGAGATGCCGCGCGGCGGCGTCGAAGGCGCGCAGGGCGTTGAGCGGTGGCAGGTCGCGCATCTGTGAGTTTTCTTCATGGCTGGCCGGAGAATATTTCCATTGTGCCTTCGCCAGAGCACGTTTCAAAATCCGCCTTCACATTTTTTCTCACACCCGGAGAGCCGCTCATGTCGCAGCCTGCCAGCGTCGTCGAGAACGATCTCGCCCGCGTCGATCCGCTCGCCCGCCTGAAGCTCGTCAGCGCCGTGGTCATCGTGCTGCTCAGCTGGGCGGGCTCCTACGTCGCCATCGGCATCGCGGTGCAGGAACTGTCCCCGGCATCGTTCGCGCTGGCACGCGTCGGCGGCGGCGCGCTGGCGCTGATCGCCATGATGCCCTTCGTGCCCGGCGCACAACTGCGCCTGCCGCGCCGGCGCGACCTGCCGTTGATCGCGGCGATGGCGATGATGGCCTTCCCCATTTACCAGATCGCCATCAGCACCGGTCAGCAGGTGGTCTCGCCCGGCGTCAGCAGCGTGCTCATCGCCACGCTGCCGATCTTCGCCACGCTGATCGCGGTATTCACGCTGAAGGAACGGCCAAGCGCGCGCGAGTGGGTCGGCATCGCGATCGCCTTCCTTGGCGTCGCGCTGCTGGTTACGGTGCGCGAGGGACGCTTTGCGCTTGAACCCGCGGCGCTGTTCGTGCTGCTCGCGGCGATCTCCGGCGCAGGCTTCATGGTGGTGCAGCGGCAGCTCACGCGGCGCTACAACAGCCTGGAGCTCACCCTGTGGGGACTGTGGATGGGCGCCATCGCGCTGCTGCCGTTCGCGCCTTCGCTGCTCGCGGAAATGCGCGGCGCGTCTTCCGCGACCTGGCTTTCGGTGATCTACGTTGCCGTACTGCCCACGGCACTCGGTTATCTCCTGTGGGCCTACGTGCTGAAGATGCTGACCGCCGCGAAGGCCACTTCGCTGCTTTACATCGTTCCGCCGATCGCCTTCACGCTCGCCTGGCTGATCACCGGGCAGGCGCCCGGCGGCATGGATATCATCAGCAGCGTGATCGTGATCTGCGGCGTGGCGCTGGTGCAAAGCCGGCGTCGCGGCTGAAGGAGAAGAACATGCTGATCCGCAACCTGGCGATGACGCTTGCGCTCGCCGCACCCCTGGCCGTGCTGGCGGATGCGCCTGCCGGCGCCTGTCATCTCGGCGCATATGCCATGTCGGATGGCTCCACGGTGCTGGTGCAACCCAGTGCGAACGACGACCTGCGCTACCGCTTCCTGGACGGTGCTTCCGGCCGTCTTTTCCATCTCGCGGATGACGAATACGAATCCGGCGAGGGCTGGGCGGTGCGCGAGCCGGCGACGCTCAAGGTCCGCTTCGCAGGCTGCGAGGAAGGACGCATCCGGATGCGCTGGAGCGAAGGCCGCGAAATCGATGGCAAGCGCATCCGCTTTCCGATCGAGCCGGTGCGGTTTCGCAGCGGCGAGGAAACACTGTACGGCGAACTGTTCCTGCCGCCGGAAAAATCGCCGCGCGCCGTGGTCATCCTGCAGTACGGTGGAGCGAAGGAATCCGCGGTGATCAACAATTACGTGCAGTACCTGCTGCCCTTGCACGGCTTCGCCACCTTCGTGTTCGACAAGCGCGGCACCGGGCGCTCCGGCGGAAAGTTCAACGCGCACATCGGCATGCTTGCCGATGACATGGTCGCGGCCACCGGTGCGGTACGCGCCCTGCCGGCCGTCAAGGGAATCCCGCTCGGGCTCATGGGCGAAAGCCAGGGCGGCTGGGTCGCGCCGCTGGCGGCGAGCAGGAAGAGCGTGGATTTCGTGATCGCGAGCTATGGCATGGCCGTGAGCATGATCGAGGAAGATCGCCAGGAGGTTGCGCAGAGCCTGCGCATGGCAGGCTACGGCAATGATCCCGAGGTCATGGCGAAGGGCGAGGAACTGCACCGGGCCGCGATACGCGTGATGCAGTCGCGCTTCCGCGAAGGCCTGGATGCACTCGAACGCCTGAAGGATGCCTACGGCGATGAGCCGTGGTTTGCACGCATCGAGGGTGACTTCACCCGCACGCTTTCGCATGCCTCGGCGGAAGAGCTGCCGCAGATCCGCGCCTTCTTCGATTTCCCCTACGACATCGCCTACGATCCGGCGCCGGTGATCGCGGCGCTGGAGATGCCACAGCTGTGGATCCTCGCCGGCAGCGACACCGAGGCGCCGCACGAAGCCTCACTGGAAATCCTGCGCAGTCTTCGCGAACAGGGCCGGCCGATCGACATCAAGGTGTTCGAACAGGCCGAGCACGGCATGATCGCGGTGGAAGAAAATGCCGGTGAGCGGCGCCTGGCGGGACGCACCGTGCCCGGCTATTTCGAGCTGCTGGCCGAATGGATCGGCGCTCGCGCCGCGGCCGTGGATTGATCTTGCAGCCACCGGGCCGCACATTGAACGCACGGTCCGGAACTGGAGAACACCATGCGCGGCACGCTGCTTTACGGCAAGGGCGACATTCGCTCGGAAACGCTGGACGATCCCGCGATCCTCGAACCCACCGACGCCATCATCCGCA
>JAJUFS010000077.1 GCA_029263725.1 Gammaproteobacteria bacterium
CAATAGCCAGAACACGCCGAGAAACAGGCCCAGGAAGGCCAGCATCAGCGCGTTGCGCCAGGCATGGTCGAGGATGAGCGCGTAATCCAGCCGTCCGTACTCCCGCCACGAGCGGAAATAAAGCGCCAGGATGAAGATGGCAATGAAGCCCGCGAGGATGAAGCCCGGCAGGTGCCCCGGTTCCCGTCCGGCGCCTTCGAGATCGGGGCTGTTCAGCCAGCCCTGATGCCAGCCCAGCACGAACAGCAGCAGCGCTGCGCCTGCCGCCGCCCAGGCGTTGGCGCGGTCACGCCATTCCTGTGCGCCGAGGTAAAGAAACAGCGGCGTGCCGATGACCAGGCTGTAGAAGCCGAACAGCCAGCGCCAGTCGCCGGACGGCCAGGCGTCATGCGTGATGGTCTTGTGCAGGATGAGCAGCAGCAGCGACTGCGTGACGGCGAGAATCACGACCGCGAGACGGTCTTCCCTGCTGATGGTGTCGTTGTCGTTCATGGCGGCTCCCCTCGTTGCTTCGCCGATTCTTGTCGCGATCGGGGGAAAAGGGAAGCGGGGCAAGGAGGAAGTGAGGGAGAAGAAAGAAAAAATCCCCCCGCCGCTTCGCGGCGACCCCCTTTGAAAAAGGGGGTAAGGGACGAAAAGAATGGCGATCCCCTTTGAAAAAGGGGTATGGGATAAAGAGAACCGTGACCCCCAATTGGAAAGGGTTGAGCGGTACGGACCTCCGCACGTCGTCTCACGTCTTACGTCTCACGATTCTTCTGCCTTCTCCCTCCTGCCCTCTTACCTCACGCACAAAAAAACCCCGCCTTGCGGCGGGGTCGAAAAACATGCGCGTACATTCTCTCGAGTTCTTGCTACTTCAGCTCGTTCTCGAACAGCTTGAAGATGCGCCGGTATTCATCCAGCCAGGACTCGGGATGCACGAAGCCGTGCGGGTCCAGCGGATAGGGCGCGATCTCAAAGTTTTCCTTCTTCAGCTCGATGAGCCGCATCACCAGCCGCACGGAGTCCTTGAAGAACACGTTGTCGTCCTGCATGCCGTGGGCGATGAGCATCGGCGTGTTGCGGTAGTTGTCCGCGTACTCGATCGGTGAGCTCTTCTCGTACGCCATCGGGTCGACCAGCGGCGTGTTGAGAATGTTGGCGGTGTACGGATGGTTGTAGTGGACCCAGTCCGTCACCGGCCGCAGCGCCGCGCCCGCGGCGAAGGCCTCCGGCGCGCGGAACAGCGCCATGAAGGTCATGAAGCCGCCGTAGGAACCGCCGTAGATGCCGACCCGTTCCGGATCCACGCTGCGGTTTTCGGTGAGCCACTTGATGCCGTCGAGGTAATCCTCGAGCTCGGGATGACCCATCTGGCGATAGATGGCGGTGCGCCAGTCTCGGCCATAGCCCGCCGAACCGCGGTAGTCCATGTCGATGACCACGTAACCCTTGCGCACCAGGATGTTGTGGAACATGAACTCGCGGAAGTACGTCGACCAGCCCTTGTGGATGTTGTGCAGGTAGCCTGCGCCATGCACGAACATCACTGCCGGATACTTCTTCGACGGGTCGAAGTCCTTCGGCGTGTAGACGCGCGAGTAGATGGGCGCATCCACATGCGATGACGGCACTTCCACAAGCTCCGGCATGGTCCAGTCGAAGGACAGGAACTCGTCGCTCACGGTATGCGTGAGACGGCGCGGCTCGCCTCCGCCCAGGGCCTGCACGTACAGCTCCGGCGGATGCACCGGCGTGTCGTGCTTGAACAGCAGGCGGCTTTCGTCCGGCGAGACCGCGAACGGCGCGATGAAGTCGGCGCCGCGGCTGCTGGGCTGCACGTTGATGGCGGTAAGCTGCTCGACATCGCCGCCGTTCACGGCGACGCGGTAGATGTGATGCTCGCCCGGATGATTGCGGTTGCCGACAAAGTAGAAGTGCGTGCCGGCACGGTTCGGCACCGGATCGGAGACTTCCCACCGGCCGCTGGTGAGCGCACGCGCGCGCTTGCCGGCTTCCTTCACGTACAGGTGCGAGTAGCCGGATTCCTCGGAGAGGAACCACAGCGTGCGATTGTCGGGCAGCCAGCCCATCTCGTTGAAGTACCAGTTGATCCACGCTTCGTCGTGCAGGCGGTGCTCGACGTCGAGCCGCTTGCGCTCGAAGTCCACGCTGGCAATCCAGCGGTCCTTGTTGTCGACCGAGTGGATCTGCACCGCCACGCGGCTGCCGTCGCGGGTCCACTCGATGATCTCGACCTCGGCGGCGCGCATTTCGGGCGCCTTCAGCGCCTTCTCGACCGCGGCACGATCGCCGCCATTCTTCACGTGGTAATCGATGGCCTGCTTGCGCAGCCGCTTGAACGGGTCGTCCTTGATGCCGCTGAGGCGCTCGAAGGACAACGGCGCGACTTCGCGGGTCTCGAGATCGACGAGCGCGAGGCTGTGCGGGGCGGGATCGTTGAGGCCGACCAGCGTGCGCACGTCACGCACTTCCACCATGCCGCTGGCGGTGACGTAGTTCGGCATCTTGTCCTGCCGGCCGTCATTGTGATTCGCCGGGCGGGTCACCACGAGCAGGTGGCGGCCGTTCGGCGACAGGCTGACGGAGACGATTTCCTTGCCGGCGCCGATGTATACCGGCGGCGCGATCATCGCCTCGCTGCCGATGGCCATTTCGTTGCGGCGCTGCTGTTGGGATTTCTGCTTGCGCTCGACTTCACGCAGCGTGCTGAACAGCCGTTCCTGCTGGTCGCGCAGGTAATCGAAGCCGGGCTTGTCGGCAAGCGGATCGTCTTCCGCCTTGATCTCCGGCACCTGCTCGATCAGGCCGCTTTCCGGATCGAAGATGAAATGACGATGACTCACCCGCCAGGCGACGCGGCGGTCATCGGCCATGAAGAACGGATCCGCCTCGTTGTCCGCGGTGCGCGTCAGCTGCCGGATCTGGCCGTTCGTGAGGTCGGCGAGGAAGATGTCGCCATCCTTCGCGTAGACGCGGCGCGTGCCGTCGGCGCTGTCGCGGCCGTAGAGGCCGGGCACGCGCAGGCGGTCCTTGTCTTCCACCAGCACGCTCTCGCCGGTCTCCGGATTCAGCGCGTACAGGTCGCGGAAGCTTTCGCCGTCGCGCTTGCGCTCGTAGTAGATGGTCCTGCCATCCAGGCTCCAGATGGCGTTGACCGGCGGATTACCCATCCAGTCCGGATCCTGCATGATGAGTTCGAGGCTGAGCCCGTCCTCGGTCGCGGAATTGTCCGCGAGCGCCTGGACAGGGAGCAAAGCCCACGATGCGAGGCCGAGCACCAGGCCGCGCAGGACGCGTTGCTTGATCATGAAAGCTCCTTCAGTTGACATCGCGCACGCGCTCGAGCGCCTGCGCCAGATCACGCAGCAAGTCGTCGGGATGTTCCAGCCCCACCGACAGCCGCAAGAGGTTGCCCGGAGAACGCCTGTTATCGCCTTCCACGGAAGCGCGATGCTCGATCAGGCTCTCCACGCCGCCCAGGCTGGTGGCCTGGGCGAAAAGCGTCGTCGCGGACGCGAAGGCGCGCGCCTTGCGCTCGCTGCCATCAACGCACACCGACAGCACGCCGCCGAAGGCGCGCATCTGCTCGCGCGCGACGGCATGTCCGGGGTGCGAGGCAAGGCCCGGGTATAAGACGCGTTCGATGCCGTTTTGTTCACTCAACCATTGCGCGATGTGTAGCGCGCTCGCGCTTTGCCGTGTGACACGCAGCGGCAGCGTCGGCAGGCTGCGCAACAGCAGCCAGCAATCGAAGGCCGATGGCACCGCGCCGGATTCCGCCTGCCAGGCGCGCAGCCGCCGCGCGAGTTCCGCGTTTCGGGTCACCAGCACGCCGCCCAGCATGTCGCTGTGGCCGCCGAGGTACTTGGTGCTGCTGTGCATGACGGCATCGATGCCGTGCTCCAGCGGCCGTTGCAGCACCGGCGAGGCCAGCGTGGAATCGCAGACGGTGACGATGCCGCGCGCACGTGCCAGCTCCGCGACCGCCGCGAACGCGGTGATCTTCATTTCAGGATTGGAGGGCGACTCGAACCAGATCAGCCGCGTGTTGCCGCGGATCGCATCGGCAAGCGCATCCGGGTCGCTGGTCTCGCAGAAGCTGACGTCAACGCCCCGCGGCACTATCCATTGCTTCACGAAGTGAATCACGCCGTGATAGACGTCGGCGCTCACCACGGCGTGATCGCCGGGCGCGAGCTGCATGAACACCGCGCTGGCAGCGGCCATGCCGGAGGCGAAGGTGACCGCCTCGCCGCCGCCTTCGAGTGCGGCGAGCGCCGATTCCAGCCGCGCGCGCGTCTCGTTGGAGCTGCGCGAATACTGGTGACCGCCGGGGTAATCGCCGTCCTCGCCGCGCAGGAAGGTAGTGGCGGGACGGATCGACGGCGCCAGGCCGCCATCATCTTCAGGGTCGCGGCCGCCGTGCACGGCCAGCGTGTCGAGGTGGACTTCCGGAATAGACATTAGGGAATGGCCTCCTGCAGCCAGCCGATTGTCACACAGCCTAAGGGTGGCACACCATCGCGGCCAGCCTCGCCGCAGCCTAGACTGTTGCAGGGCCCGCCTGGAGATGCGCGATGCCGGAAGACGGATTCAACGTGGTAGCCATACTCGTCGCCGCCGCGGCAGGTTTCGCGGTGGGCGGCATCTGGTACGCACCGTTCATGTTCGGGCCGTTGTGGTCCAGGTTGAGCCCGCTGGAGGAAGACCAGCGCGGCGGCAGCGGCACGCGCGAGTACACGGTGTCGGTTGCCTGCACCATCATCCAGGCACTCATTCTCTATCTCGTGCTGGTGGCGACGAACTCGCTGGCGCCGGCCGCGGCGCTGTGGGTGGCGCTGCTGCTCTGGGCGGGATTCACGGCGGCACCGTCGCTCTCGGAGGCGGTGTTCTCGCGGCGCTCGCTGGGCGTGTGGCTGGTCGACAGCACGCATCGCCTGCTGGTGGCGCTGGTCATGGCGCTGGTGCTGTCATTGCTCGCGTGAATCGAAGCGCCGCGATACCACGCAGTTGCGGCCGCGCGCCTTGGCTTCGTACACCGCCTGGTCGGCGACCCTGAACAGGGCTTCCATTTCCACGAAGCGCCCGCGCGGCCGCGCCGTCACGCCGATGCTGGTGGTGACGGGAATGCCCGCGGGATTCAGCATCTCGATCTCCTTGCGCAGCAGCTCCGCCTTGGCCACCGCACTGGCGAGATCACAATGCGGCAGGATCAGCAGGAATTCCTCGCCGCCGAAGCGCGCCGCGAAATCCTCCTCGCGGCAGTTCTGCCGCAGCATCTCGCCAACGTGTTCCAGCACGGTGTCGCCGGCAAGATGGCCATGCGTGTCGTTGATGCGCTTGAAATGATCGAGGTCGATCAGCATCAGGCTGAGCGAGAAATCGTGCCGCGTGGCATGCGTGAAGTACTTGGCTGCGAAATCCTTCAGCGAATTGCGATTGAACAGGCCGGTCAGCTGGTCGCGCATCGCCAGTTCATAGAGATGCCGCTGCTGGGTCTTCACCTGGTCGAACAGCTGCTTGTTGGTGATCAGGTTGGTTACCCGCGCGGTCACTTCCTCGCGCACCACCGGCTTGGAAATGAAGTCGTTGATGCCGAGCCGGAACAGCTCCGTGCGCCGCAGGCTGTCATCAAGTCCGGAGACCGCAAGAATCGGCACGCGCGACTTGTCGCCTTCCATGTCGCGGATGCGCGTCACCAGCCCCACGCCGGACATCTGCCCCTCTACCATGATGTCGCTGATGATCAGGTCGTAGTTGGCGTTCTGGAAGGCCTCGAAGGCCGCGTCGGCGCTGGTGAAATGATCCACCTCCAGTTTCATGGACTTGAGGATCTTGATCATCACGTGCGCGACCACCGAGCTGTCCTCGATGTACAGCACGCGGCCGCTGACGTCGCGGCTGGCTTCGTTGATGAAGCGCTTCACGCGCGCCAGCAGGCCGTCCATGTCGGTCTTGGAATGGATTTCCGTCACGCCCGCCTCGAAGGCGGCCTGGCGGATGTTCTTGTCGTCGGTGGAAGTCAGCAGTACCACGGGAATGTTGCGATGCTGCGGCTGCTTGCGCAGCTCGCGGCAGAACTCCACGCCGTCCATGTCCGGCAGGGTGAGCGACACGCAGACGAGATCGATGTGCCGCTGCCGTAGCGCATCCAGCCCCGCGGTGCCGGTCGTCACCGAAATCGGTTCGTGGCCGATCCGCAGCACCATGCGGTCCCACAAGGCGCGGAAAACCTTGGAGGGATCAATGACGAGGACGTTCATGCGCAACCAGGGGCAATGGATGGACTCGGTAAGGAAGCCCTTGTTTTATACATAAAATGCCGCGTCCGGGCATGAAAAAGGGCTGCGAAATCGCAGCCCTTTGTCGGCCTTATGAAGGCGTCAGTCGGAAACCGCACGAAGTTGGGCGCTCTCGTCCCGCTTGGCGCGGAACTCCGTGCCCTCACGCCAGTTCGGGAACTCCTCGGAGTTGGCAAGCTCCTCGGCGATCTGGAAGTACATCTCCAGGTCCTGGATCATGCCGCCGAGATTCCACCAGTCCTCGAACTCGTCGGAAGGCTTGTGGTAGTTGTTCGCGGTGTAGGCCTCGGCGCGGCGCCTGGCCTCGCCGGCGTTCTCGCCTACGTAACTGGAGCCGCTTTCCGCGTACAGCGCCGGCACGCCTACCTTCGCAAAGTTGAAGTGATCGGAGCGGTAGTAGTAGCCGCGTTCCGGATGCTCCTCGGCCACCACCGTGCGGCCCTGTTCCGCCGCCACCCGCTGCAGGATGTCCTCCAGCTCGGACATGCCGGCGCCCACCACGACCACATCGCTGGTCGGGCCGTAGACGTTCATGCTGTCCATGTTGATGGCCGCGACGGTGCGCTCGATCGGGAAGATCGGATTCTGCGCGTACCACTTCGAGCCGAGCAGGCCGGATTCCTCCGCGGTCACCGCCAGGAACACGATGCTGCGCTCCGGCGGCGGGTCGAGCTGCGCGAAGGCTTCCGCCAGCGCCATCAGGCCGGCCACGCCGGTGGCGTTGTCCACCGCGCCGTTGTAGATCGGGTCCGGCAGCGATGGATCGGTGCCTAGGTGGTCCCAGTGCGCGGTGAAGATGATGGTTTCATCCGGGCGCGCGCTGCCATGCAGCACGCCGACCACGTTGCGCGATTCGATCTGCTCGATGGTGTTGTTGATGTTGATCGTCACCGCCTGTTCCAGCGGCACGGCGCGGAAGTTGCGCTGCAGGGCCTGCTGCTTCAGCTGGGCGAGATCGAGACCGGTATTGGCAAACAGCCGGTTGGCCGCCTCGCCGGTGATCCAGCCCTGCAGTGCCAGGCGATAGCTGCCCGCGACGTTCGGCAGGTCGAACTGCGGACCGGTCCAGCTCGACTGCACGACCTCCCACGGGTAACCCGCGGCGTCGGTCTCATGAATGATGATGCAGCCGGTGGCGCCCTGGCGTGCCGCTTCCTCGTACTTGTAGGTCCAGCGGCCGTAGTAGGTCATGGCCTCGCCGTTGAACATCTCAGGATCCTTGCTGCCGAAGCCCGGATCGTTGACCAGCACGACCACGGTCTTGCCCTGGACATCCAGGCCCTCGTAGTCGTTCCAGCCGTACTCCGGCGCGACGATGCCATAGCCGGCGAACACGAGTTCGCTGTTCTCTACCAGGATTTCCGGTTCGGTGCGCGCCGAGAACGCCGTCATGTCCGTGCCGAAGGCGAACTCCAGCGGCTGCCCGCCGCCGAGGATGCGCATGGACATGGCGGGATTGGCGGTGATCTTCACCAGCGGCACCGCCTGGAACCACTCCTCGCCGTTGCCGGGTGACAGCCCGACGCGCGCGAATTCCCCGGCGATGTACTCCACGGTGCGGTTCTCGCCGGCGGAGCCCGGCTCGCGGCCGCCGAACTCGTCCGAGGCCAGGGTGCCGATCTGCTCCATCAGCTTGAGGGTGTCGAAGCGCTCCTTCGCCTCGGCCAGCGAGGATTCCTCGCGTTCACAGCCCGCCAGCGCGACGAGCAATCCCAGCAGCAAGAGTCGATACATCGAAGTCTCCAGTCGGATTCATGCGTTGCGGAAAGCACCGAGCATAGCATCGGGAAAACAGAGGGGCCCGGGAATGCGGGGCCTCAAGGAGGCTCTCGGGTCATTTATCAGGTAAACACCCGAGTTTTCTTGCGATTTCTCCGGATATTGTTAACTTTATACTTGGAGAAGTGAATTCAGGTGACCCCATGATGAGCCGTACAGCCAGCGCGATGATTCTCGGAGCCCTGCTCGCCGCAGGGTCGGCGGGCGCCGCGGACCAAGGCACAGCCGATCTTGAGACCTATTCCGTGGGGGATCGAAGGCCGGATGTCATCGAAAAGCCGACCATCACCATCGAGCGTCCCAAGATGGACTTCACCCTGGAGCGCCCCCGGCCGAGCTTCGACAGCGCCCGCATCGCCAAGCCCAAGCTGGAGATTCTTGCCACCCCCGAGGATGAGGA
>JAJUFS010000112.1 GCA_029263725.1 Gammaproteobacteria bacterium
GATCAGCACGCTGCCCAGCGCCGTGGAGGCGTGCAGGCCGCGGGAGTGCCGGAACAGGAGATTGACGAGCTCGGCGTCCACCTGCCGGTCCACGTCCCGGCGGGGTAGGGCTGGATGCGGGTTCAGCAACGGCAAAGCTCGGACTCCCAGTGAGCGGAATCGCGGATTCTACGATCAAGCCGCCGCAACCGCATTACCGGTGCCCCCGTGGGACCGCGAGCCCGACTTTTTCCTGCCTGCCCCGTTGCTTCCGGGAAAACACTGATTAATACTCGGGTCGTCCCCGGAGGCGCGAAGCCGGGACAGAGCAACGGGGGGGGGGAGGAGTGTCCGTGTCATTGCCCCGCGCAATGGCACGGACATTCATTTTGAGGAGCGTCAACATTTCCGCTTCTCGCGCTACAGCACTCCCCCGGAAACCTGCTATCTTCCGCGCGTCTTCTTCCCTTGCGGAGTTATCCACATGAAAAAAACCATTCTCGGAGTGATGCTTGCCGCCGGCGCCCTGCTGGCCGCCCCGGCGCAGGCGCTGGATTCGGACCTGCGCATCAAGGGCTACATGGTGTCCGTGGACGGTGACGACAGCGCCGCCACCAATCTTGGCGTGGTCTACGGTCTCGACTTCCTGGGCATGATCGGCGCCGAGTTCGAGGCCAGCACCACGATTTCCGACGGCGAGTACGCCGGCGAGGATTACAGCGTCACCCAGGTGGGCGGCTTCGCTACCCTGATGACGCCGGGCCCGATCTACTTCAAGGCGAAGGCCGGCCTGCTCTACAACGACTTCGAAATCGGCGGCTTCAGCGACACCAACACCGATCCGGCCTATGGTCTCGGCCTTGGCCTGTTCGGCCTCGAGATCGAGTACACCCGCTCCAAGCTGGGCGAGGCAGACCTCGACATGCTGACGGTGGCGTTCGGTTTCTGACCCCGCCGCAACGAAAAAACCCCGCGAGTCCCGCGGGGTTTTTTTTGCCCTGGAAACCTCAGGCCGTCGGCCGGTCGGCCTCGCCTTCCCGCCGTCCCGGATGCAGCCAGTCCTCCTTGCCGCCCTGGTAGGCGTAGATGGAGGTGTAGCCCAGGGACTCGAGCCGCATGGCGGCGTCGCGCAGGCTTTCCATGCCATCGCCGTAGATGATCACGTCGCGATCGACCTCGGGGCAGGCTTCGCGCACGCGTTCCTCGAACCCGGGTTCATCCAGCGGCACGTTGATCGCACCGGGAATGTGCTCGCGTTCGAAGTCATCCGCCGGACGCGTCTCGATCAGGACGAAGTCCTTGCGCTGGTCCATCATGCGCTTCAGTTCGTTGCGTGTAATGAAGAGCATGGCACCCTCCCGCAGTGTCGGTCTTCCCGAAACTAGCGCCGGGGCGCTGTGCGCGCAAGCGCGCACAGCGAATATCCAATCCGGATTAAGCGTGACTACCTGCGCCCTGCAGGCAAGAACCTACCGCGATCCACGTATGTACGAGATGGCAATACCGAGGGCCTCGCGCCAGCGCGCGCCAAGCGCCGGCGTGTAGCGCGGATCGGTTTCCTCCACGGTCCTGACGAGACTGTCCATCCAGTACGGATAGAGTTTCGGGTCGATGTTCATCTTGCCGCGCCCGTGCGTGTCGCCGATGCGCTCGAGCACGTGCGCGCCCACGCGCGTGCCGCCGGCGAACGCGATCGATGCGGACAGGCCATGACGCAGCAGGCGGATCTGGGTGTCGAAGTCGGTCTTCGCGAACAGCTTCGGCACGTCCGGATGGCTGGCCATGAAGATGTCGTAGAAGCGCTTGAGGAATTCCTTGCGGGTCAGGCAGCGCTGGAAGCTTTGTTGAACATCGGCAAAGGTGTCCTGCGGGTTCATGCACGGCTCCTTGGGGTGAGGCGTGCATTTTCGCCGCCCCGCGGCGGGCTGCATTGACCTGCGTCAGCTCGGCGCCGTGCGCGCCTTCAGTTCCCGCGACATGCTCACGAAGCCCCACGCGCCGAAGGTGGTGACGATGAGCGGAATGGTGAGCACGAAGCGGCCCATGCCCGGCCAGTGATGCTCGATGAACTGGTACAGCCACACGCCGAACAGCGGCGCGATCAGCCCGCGCACGCCGGTGAGCGTGACGTGGATGCCCATGTACAGCGAGGCCTTCTCCGGCGCGGCGAAATCGTGATGGCCGAGATTCCAGCCCAGCGTGCCGCCGGCCATGCCGATGCCGTGAAGCACCGAGCCCAGCCAGAACAGCGCCGGCAGGTCCAGGGCCACCGCCAGGAAGTACACCGCCACCGTCACCACGAAGGCCCAGCCCTGGCGCGCGCGGTAGTGGATCACGTGGCCGCGGTCGAGCATGCGCGACCACAGCGGGATGGTCAGCGTCATCAGCAGCAGCGGGATGGACGAGGTGATCAGCATCTGCTGCAGCTGCGGCAGCGCGTAGCGCTCCGACATGATGAGGATGAGTATCGGCGTCATGGTGAGATTGCCGCCGCCGAAGGAGAACATCAGCCGCATGTAGCGGCGGAAGTCGTGATCGGTGCGCAGCACGTGCCACATCGCCAGCAGCCCGACCGAATGCGGCTCGCGCCGTTCCAGCTCGCGCTCCCGGCGCAGCAGGATCTTCTGCCGCCGCATGCGCAGGCGGCTGAAGGTGATCGCGCCGGTAAGGCCGAGCAGGGCCAGCGCGGGATAGATGACGCGGAAGGAATCCGGCCAGGAGGCGAGCGCCACGCCGAGCAGGATGCCGGTCGCGCCCATGATCAGCGTCATCGCGCGCACCAGGCGGCCGGCCATGTTGCCCATCTGCGAGCGCGGGAAGTTGGCGCGCCAGACCGTGGCGCGCAGCGTGGTCACGCCCGCCCAGCAGCAGCGCGAGAGAATCGCGCCCAGCGTGATCAGCAACAGCCCGGGGCCGTTCAGCGGCGCCGCCGCCATCAGGATGAGGCCCGCCATGGTGGCGACCATCATCCACAGCAGCAGGCGGATCTTTTCGCGGCCCTGCGCGAAGCCCGCCCACAGGAAGCTGGTGATGTTGGCAAACGCCGGCGCGCCCGTGACCAGCGCCACCGCGGTGTTCAGCCAGCCCGGATCGACATGCCCCGCGAAGCTGGTCTTGACCAGCACGCCCGCCACGCCGCCTTCAACCGCGCCGAGCGCCAGCGCCATCAGCGACCAGGCGCGCATCTCGCGCGGGTAGGTGGGCCGGACCATGAACGGCAGCCGGGCGCGGCGCCGGCGGCTGAGAGTGGAGAGCCTGGAGATGGGATTGGGCATAGAGGCAGCATTCTAGCGTTCGCGCGATAAATTGCGCGGACCGGCATCACCGCCGCTTTATGACATCATCCTGCTTTCACGCATTCCGCGGAGACGCCGTGCGCCGCCTGATCCTCCTGCTGCTGTTGATGCCGCTCACCGCGCCGGCCGCCGGGCTGGATGATTTCCAGTCCGCGGCCGCCGAGATCCTGGAACGCAACCGCGTGCCGGGTGCGGGCATCGCGCTGGTGGTCGACGGCGAGGTGCTCTGGGCCGGCGGCATCGGCTACGCGGACCCGGCCATCCGCCGGCCCGTCTACGGCCGGACCCTGTTCCGCATCGGCTCGGTCACCAAGCTCGTCACCGCGCTGGCGGTGATGACGCAGGTGGAAAAGGGCGCGCTGGCGCTGGATGCGCCCGTGGCCGAAGCCGCGCCGGAAATCCGGCTGCGCAATCCCTGGCAGGACCGCGCGCCGGTGACGCTCGCCCAGCTGCTTGAGCACAGCGCCGGGCTGGACGACATGCACTTCCGCAACATGTACACGAGCGGCGCCCTGCCGGATTCGCTTGTGCCGACGCTCGCGGCGCTGGAGGACGAGCTCGAGGTGCGCTGGCAGCCCGGCGTCATGCACAGCTACGCCAACACCGGCTATGCGGTGGCGGCGCGCCTCGTCGAGAAGGCCACGGGCCAGCCCTTCCATCGCTACGTGGCGGAGGAAATCCTCCCCGGTCTCGGCATGCCGGATGCGCGCTGGGGCAACGACGCCGAGGAAGCCGCGCAGGGCTACGGCGAGGACGGCAGCCCGGCGGAACCAAGGCCGCTGCTGGTCTATCCCGCGGGCGAGCTGTCCGCCTCGCCGCGCGACATGGCCGCACTCCTGCAGTTCTTCATCCACCGCGGCCAGGCGAATGGCCGGCAGCTGCTTGCGCCGGAAAGCCTGCGGCGCATGGAAACGCCAGCCACCACGCGTGCCGCGCGCGCCGGGCTCGACTTCGGTTACGGGCTGGGCAACCAGGCCATGGCGCGCGCGGGGCTGCGCCTGCAGGGGCATGATGGCGGCGTGGACGGGTTCCTGAGCGAGTTCGCGTATTCGCCCGAGCATCGCTTCGGCTACGCCATCCTCATCAACCGCAACAACGCCGCAACGCTGAACCGCCTGACGACGCTGGCGACGCGCTTTCTTGCCGAACAGGCCGGCGTGCCGCTGCCGCTTGCGGATACCCTGCCGGTCGCAAGGCAACGGCCCGCCAACATCACCGGCTGCTACCGCATGCTGAACTCGCGGCATGAACTTTTGAGGCCCGTGGACTGGATGCTGCAGGTGATGTGCGTGGAAGTCGGGCGCGGCGCGCTCATCGCCGACCATCCCTTCCTCTCGCAGCCGGTCGCCTTCCTGCCGGTGCAGGGAACGCTGTTGAGGGAACGCGGCGAGGCCCTGCCGCGCATCGTCTACATGGAAGGCGAGGGCCTTGAGGACGCCATCGAATGGAACGGCGTCTACTTCGAGCGCGCCAGCCGCCTGACCGTGATGTTCCCGATGGTCTTCGCGCTGCTCACCCAGTTCGTGATGCTGACATCGCTGCTCGCGCTGCCAGCCTGGCTCATTCGCCGCGCCATCACCGGCAGGCGCGATGAGAGCGCCGCCATCCGCCTGCCGCCGTTCTTCGCGAGCCTCATCTTCTTCCTCACCGCCGGCTGCGCCAGCCTGCTCGACTTCAGCCTGCTGGACACCGTCAACCCCGTGACCCTCGGCATCCTCTTCGGCGGCAGCGCCTTCGCGCTCGCCTCCGCCTTCGCCCTCCATCGCGTCATCACCCGCTGGCGCACGGGCTCATTCCTCGTCCGCTGGCATGCTCTCGCCGTCGCGCTCTCATGCGCCTTCCTCGCCGGATTCCTTATCTACTGGCGCTGGATACCGCTGGCGTTGTGGTGGTGGTGACTCTGGTCAGCGAAATTTTAAATCAGGCAGGCTCCTCTGCGCGGGTCGTGCTTTGATGGACCTCGGTCTGTGCGGCATTCGCGCACTCAGACAGAAAACGATCGATTTCTCTATCGGGCATTACTTCGAATACGTATCGCCCACCGTACTGGTTAACCTTCTTCATAAACTCTCGGAAGTTGATCTCTTTCGATGTAACCCATGGAACGTTCTCCATAAGCCGCAATATTCCTCGCGATAGCTGCTTCCGACTCGTTATCCACGACCTTTCGATAAAATTGCTCCTGATGTCAGCTCTTTTCAGAAATAGGTTCAGTGCGCGCACCATGTCATCTTCACAAAGTGAATGTGCGATATAGGCATTCCACCATAGTCGTGAAATGGCGTTGTCATCGCGCCACTTTGTTTGGGTGTTCGCAAAGAAATGCAATTGTATAGAGTCGACCAGACTATCGGCACTTACCCCCTTTAACCACCTTTCGCGGGCATACTCTATGCATTCAATGTGACAAAGCCGTATCCAGATACGATTCTCGCAGGCCAGAGAAGGTGTCAGGTTCCGCAATGCGCGCCAAACAATGAGAGAGTTTTCCGCCTCAGCTGCGGGTGACCCGGCAGGATCCAGAGTTTCGAGCAGCGAAAGATTTCCAACCGTAGAAAGCGAATTAGACCAACCGCCGGCCTCAGCCAGATCGGTAAAACCGGTTTCCGTGTATCGTGAAAGATTCTGTTCCACCTTCTCGTAAAGATCGTCCGCTGTGGCCGAGTCAACGTAAAGAATTCGTTCAAGACTCATTTAGAGATGCCTCCACAAAACGAGAAAGTTCCTTCAATGGCCAGTCGAGTAATATTTGGGTCGCGTCCAGCGCATCGGCGTTTTCCAGGTTGACACCAACGTGCTCGCATTTTGCGCGAAATACCCGGTACCATCGCATGCCTTCGAATTCCTGGTCACCGGCACCTAACGTCGCGATGACATGCATGATCACTGGGGCGTAAATGGCGTTGAGTACC
>JAJUFS010000056.1 GCA_029263725.1 Gammaproteobacteria bacterium
GCGCGGACGCGCGCCTTCGCGCGGAATGTCGTACTCGATGAACTCGCCGTCCTTGATGGTGGCGAGCTTGTGCGTGCCGAGCAGCACGATCCACGGCTGGTCTTCGCCGTTCAGCACGATGCCGTAGGGCCGCGCCCTGGGCGTGGGCACGTCCCAGGTCCGGATCTCGCCATTCTCGGGATCGAGTACCCCGACCTTGTTGGAATGCTGGGCGGTGAACCAGACCCGGCCTTCGGAATCCTGGATCAGGGTGTGCGGGTCCTTCACGCCGTGCGCGCTGGTGTCGAACTGCTTGAGTTCGCCGGTGCGCTTGTCCATGCGTCCTATCCAGCCGACGAGATTGCCGGCCACCCACAGGTCGCCATTCGCATCGCCGATGACGTTGTGCGGGCCGGTGTTCTCGGGAAGTTCGAAGCGGTCGATGTCACCGGTGTCAGGATCGAGCCGGCCGACGTAATGTCCGCCCTGCCCGGCAAACCAGACGATGCCGGCTTCATCGACGATGGGATCGCGCGGACGGGTCTTTTCCCAGGGAATGTGCCAGCGCGCGAACTCCTCGGCGACGGCGCCGAGCGGCAGGCACAACAGGACAATGGCTAGCAATGAACGGCGCATGTGGCTTCCTCCCGTCGAGAAAGAAAGCCGCAGCTTAACGCCGCGGCGCACCGAATTCATTCCTCTCGCGACGCGCCGCCGCGCGCGCGAGAATCGCGCGCTTCTCAGCGTCATTCGCGGCACGCCAGCGCGCGATCTCGCCGATGTCGCGAAAGCAGCCCTGGCAGACGCCGTCCTGCAGGCGGCAGACGTCCACGCAGGGCGAGGCGATGTCGCTCATCCGCCGGAGACGATGCGCATCAGCTGGCCGCAGATGTAGGCGCCATAGGTGCCGAGCGCATAGCCGAACACCGCGAGCAGCACGCCCACTGGCGCCAGCGAGGGATGGAAGGCCGCGGCCACGACGGGCGCGGAGGCCGCGCCGCCGATGTTCGCCTGGCTGCCCACCGCCATGTAGAAGGTCGGCGCGCGAATGAGACGCGCGACCA
Organism: Gammaproteobacteria bacterium; assembly: GCA_029263725.1. GTDB lineage: Bacteria > Pseudomonadota > Gammaproteobacteria > Natronospirales > JAJUFS01 > JAJUFS01. The sequence goes on from JAJUFS010000056.1 coordinate 1,044, forward strand.
GCAGCATCAGGCCGGCATGGATCGCCATCCACACCGCGCCGACCGCGAACAGGCCGGGATTGGATGCGATCGCCTTGATGTCCATGTGCATGCCGATGGTCGCCACCAGCACGTAGATGGACACCGAGCCCACCTTCGATGCGCCTGCGCCTTCCATGCGCTTCAGCCTGGTGAACGACAGCAGCAGGCCGAAGGTGGTGGCCAGCACCACCAGCCAGAAGAAGCTGGAGTCCAGGCTGAACTGCGACAGCATCGGCGCGTGTGCGCCGATCCACGGGCCGAGGAAGTTGCCGATGGCGTGCGCCAGCCCCGTGAAGCCGAAGGCGATGGCGATGATGTACATCAGGTCATGCAGCTTCGGGATGCGGCTGTGCTCGGCCTCGAAGGCCTCGACGCGCTTGCGCAGGAACTCGATGCCGGAGGTATCGGCGTGAATCTTCCGATCGAGCTTGTCGGCGCGCGCCGCCATGAACAGCAGTACGGCCATCCAGATGTTGGCGATGATCACGTCCACCGCGACCATCTGCCCGAACAGGTTGTTGTCGACCTCGAAGACTTCCTTCATGGCCGCCTGGTTGGCGCCGCCGCCGATCCAGGAGCCGGCGATGGTGGTCATGCCGCGCCACACCGCCTCGGGACCGGCGCCGCCGACCACGTCCGGGGCGATCACGCTGAAGATCAGGATCGCGATCGGGCCGCCGATGATGACGCCGAAGGTGCCGGTGAGGAACATGATCACGGCCTTGCCGCCGAGGCGCGCGATCGCTTCCAGGTCGATGGACAGCGTCAGCAGCAGCAGCGCGGCCGGCAGCAGGTAGCGCGAAGCCATGTAGTAAAGGTCGCTGGCGCGGCCGTCGATCAGGCCGAAGCTGTTGTACAGCGCCGGAATGAAGTAGCACAGCAGCAATGCCGGAACGACGCTGTAGAAGCGCTTCCAGAAGGGGTGCTCGCTCTGCGTCGTATAGAAGATGAGTCCCAGGGTCGCGGCCAGCAGGCCGAAGATGACGGTGTCGCTTGTTATGAGTGCGGTCGACTGTTGCATGCGATTGTCCGGTCAAGGCCAGCGGGCAATCCTACCTACCGGGCAATCGCGGGGCTAGTCCAGCGCCGATGTGCACTGCGGGCAACGAGTGGCCTTGAGCGGGATGAGGCTGCAGCAATAACGGCATTCCTTTGTGGTCGGCTCCACGACCGCGGCCGGTTCTTCCTCCTTGAGACGGCGCAGGCGATTCATCGCGCGGATCAGGAAGAACAGCGCCACCGCCACCAGCAGGAAGGCGACCACGTTGTTGATGAACACGCCGTAGTTGATCGTCACCGCGCCGGCGGATTGCGCCTGCGCGAGCGTCGCATAGGGCCCGGGCTCCACGCCCTGCTTGAGCACCACGAACATGTCGTTGAACTCGATGCCGCCGGTCAGAAGGCCGAGCGGCGGCATGAGCACGTCCTTCACCAGGCTCTGCGCGATGGTGCCGAAGGCACTGCCCATGATGATGCCGACGGCCATGTCGACCACGTTGCCGCGCATCGCGAATTCACGGAATTCCTTGAGCATTGCCCTCTCCTTCGCGGGGATTTTCCTTCGATATTGGCTCATCCCCGGCATCTTGCAAGCTTTTTGCGATGGCGGTCGGCCGGCGCGGCTGCTACTCTGCTCCGCTCATTTCCTCCAACAAGGGCGATTTTCGATGCAGATTTCCGCGAACAAGGTGGTTTCGATCCACTACACCTTGAAGAACGACGCCGGCGACGTGCTGGATTCCTCCGCCGGCCGCGAGCCGCTGGCCTACCTCCATGGCGCCGGCAACATCATCCCGGGCCTGGAAAAGGCACTGGAAGGCCGTTCGAGCGGCGACAAGCTGAACGTCACCGTGCAGCCGGGCGAAGGCTACGGCGAGCGCAACGACGCGCTGATCCAGGACGTGCCGCGTTCGGCCTTCGAAGGCGCCGATGAAATCCAGCCCGGCATGCAGTTCCATGCCCAGGGCCCGCAGGGCATGTTCGTCGTCACCGTGCGCGAAGTCAGCGACGAGAGCGTGAAGGTCGACGGCAACCACCCGCTGGCCGGCGAGGTCCTGCACTTCGACGTGGAAATCGCGGAAGTCCGCGACGCCACTGCCGAGGAACAGGAACACGGCCACGTGCACGGCGCGGGCGGACACGATCACTGAGAGCAAGGTAGAAGGAAGAAGGTAGAAGGGAGAAGAAAAGCTTCCGATCTTCTGCCTTCTGCCTTCTCCCTCACCGCAAGTACGAGGCGCCATTGATATCGACGATGGCGCCGGTGAGAAATTCCGCTTCGGGCGCGGCGAGCCAGGCCACGGTCGCCGCCACTTCCTCCGGCCGGGCCACGCGGTTCAGCGGGCTCTGCGCAATGATTTCCTCGCCATGCTCGCCCAGCAGGTCGCTGATCATGTCGGTGGCGACGTAGCCCGGCGCGACCCCATAGACCTGGATTCCGTGTTTCGCCAGCGCCACCGCCAGTGACTGGCTGAGGCTGTTGAGCGCCGCCTTGCTGGCACCGTACGCGGGTGCGGCCGGTTCGCCGCGGAAGGCGCCGCGCGAGGAAATGTTGATGATCCTGCCGCCGCCGCCCTCGATCATGTGCGGCACCACCTGGTGCACGAGATTGGCGGGTCCGAGCAGGTTCACGCCCAGCGTCTGCTGCCAGGCCGCCTGCCAGCCCTCATAGTCCAGCGCATCGACGGCGTGCTCGAAGAACACGCCGGCGTTGTTGACCAGCACATCGATGCCCTCCAGTTCCTGCACCGCGCGCTTGACCAGCTCGCGCACCTCGTGCGGATCGGCGAGATCCGCCTGCGCCAGGCAATGGCCCTCGCCCTGCAACGATTCCAGCACCTGCCGCGCGGCGGCCTCGTCCTGGCCGTAATGCACGCAGACCCGCGCGCCTTCGCAGGCGAAGCGCTCCGCCACCGCGCGCCCGATGCCGCGCGAGGCGCCGGTGACGAGCACGCGCTTGCCCTGCAATCCGAAGCGGCTGGCGGGCTCCGCGTTCATCGCGTCACCGCCAGGGTGATGGTTTCCGGCTTGTCCTCCAGCGGCTTGCCGTCGATGAAGGCATGGAAGGCCGGCTCCACGCGCAGCTTGCCGGCGACATCGGCGGGAACCTGCCATTCCGCCGAATATTCCAGGGCGCTGCCGACAGGCAGCGATTCGTCGCGCATCATCTGGATGAAGGCCATGCCCTCATGCGCCTGCCACAGGGTGTTGCCGAACGGGCCGCGCACCAGCACGCGATGCGGCGGCCAGGTGTAGCTGAAACGCACCGGCGTGCGGCTGCCGTTCTCGAGCCGGAACACGAACTGCACGGTTTCGCCCGCGCGCGCCTCGGTAATGGGCTGGCCCGCCTGGTTGCGGGCTTCGAAGGTGAGATTCACGGTTCCGCTCTCCCCGGTGGCGGCCGCGCAACCGCCCAGCAGCAACAGCAACGCGATCCAGCTCCAGCGCATGGTCCTGTCTCCTTGCCGATGACCTCGGCGTACAATGCCCGGCATGAACTATATCGGCAACGAGGGTTTCGCCCACGATTCTCCCGAACGGCTCGGCGTGCTGCTGATCAATCTCGGCACGCCGGACGCGCCTAGGGTGCCGGCGGTCAGGCGCTACCTGCGGGAGTTCCTTTCCGACCCGCGCGTGATCGAGATGCCCCGCTGGCTGTGGTGGCCCATCCTGCAAGGCATCCTGCTGATCCGCCCGTCTCGCTCCGCGCACGCGTACCAGACCGTGTGGCGGGATGACGCCGACGGCTCGCCGCTGCTGCATCACTCCCGCCGGCAGCTGGAAGCGCTGCGCTCGGAACTCGGCCGGCGCTGCGCCGGGCCCGTGGTGGTGGAACTCGCCATGCGCTACGGCAACCCATCCATCCCCGCAGCAATGGCGAACCTGCGCCGCGAGAACGTGCGCCGCCTGCTGGTGCTGCCGCTCTACCCGCAATATTCCGCCACCACCACCGCCTCGGCCTTCGACCGGCTGAGCCAGGTGCTGCAGAGGGAGCGCTGGCTGCCGGAGCTGCGCTTCGTGAACCACTACCACGACCACGAAGGCTACATTCGCGCGCTGGCGAACAGCATCCGGGAACACTGGGAGGCCAACGGCCGCGGCGACAAGCTGCTGTTTTCCTTCCACGGCATCCCGCGCCGCTACCTGCTGGCCGGCGACCCTTATTACTGCGAATGCCAGAAGACCGCGCGGCTCGTGGCGGCGGCGCTGGGGCTGGACGAGGACGCCTGGGCCGTCAGCTTCCAGTCGCGCGTCGGCCGCGAGGAATGGCTGCGGCCGTACACCGACGAGACGGTGCGCGAACTCGCACGCGCCGGCGTGCGCCGCCTGGACGTGATCTCGCCGGGGTTCAGCGCCGACTGCCTGGAGACGCTGGAAGAAATCGCCATGCAGAATGACGGTTTCTTCCGCGAGGCGGGCGGTGAGAGCCTGCGCTACATCCCGGCGCTGAACACGCGTCCCGATCACATCCGCTTCCTCGCCGAGCTCGCCATGACGCACCTGCAGGGCTGGCCGGAGGCCTCCCGCGACTGGTCCAGGCACGCCGAGCGCGAGCGCGCCGAGCAGGCGCAGCGGCGCGCCAGGGAGCACGGCGCCGAAAGATGATGCTGGGCAATTTCCTCGAGATCAGCATCCACAGCCCGAACGTGCCGGAATCGGTGCGCTTCTACCAGCGGCTTGGCTTCACGCTCATTCCTGGCAACGACACCTGGCAGCACGCCTACGGGGTGATGACCGACGGGCGCTGCTTCATCGGCCTGCATGCCTTCGCCTTTCCGGGGCCAGCGTTGACCTTCGCCGCGCCGGAACTCGCCCGGCGCGTGGCCACGCTGGAAGCCGCGGGCGTGAACTTCGAGTTCCTCAAGCTGGGCGACGACGAGTTCCATGAACTCGGCTTCCTGCTGCCGGACGAACAGATGATCACCCTGCTGGAGGCGCGCACCTTCAGCCCGCCCAACCCCGCCGAGCTGGGCGAGAGCCTGTGCGGCTGGTTCGCCGAGTACCGGCTGCCGGTGGTGGACCGGGATGCCGCTGCGGCACGCTGGCAGGCGCTGGATTTTCTCGAAGGCGAGGCGCCCGATGCGCTCCACGACAGCGTCACCGTCTGCCGCACCGGGCTGAACGTGGGGCTCAGCGAATCGCGCCGCCTGCGCGGGCCCTCGCTGGTGTTCCACCTGCCGGATCTCGCGCCCGCGGCCGCGCGGCTCACGGAACTCGGCATCGGCTTCGATCATTACCAGGGTGCGCGCGGCGACAGCCTGGAGCTGCGCGCGCCGGAAGGCACCCGCCTGATCCTGCACGCGCCCCAAAGCCACGCGTAAGGGACACCGAGCACGGCTTTAAGGGCCTGTCCTAGTTGCTGGCCCCGAGCAACGCAGTAAGTTCGTCGCTCCACCGCATTGGCGCAGCGCGATGCTCACACTGCTGCTGGACAAACTCGGATTGCCATTCCGCGCGCCCGCGCGCGATCTGCCTTTTGCCCAGAAGCGCCTCGCCCTCTCGCTGGTCAGCGACAGCGTCCTCAAGATCGACCGCGACGGCCGCCTCGCGTACTTCAACGACACCGCCGCCACCCTCTTCCAGCTGCAACCCACCTGCCTCGGCAAGCACATCGACAGCTGCCTTTGCGTGCAGGCGGACGACGACATGGACGCCGCGCGCGTGCCGCTCGGCGAAGACCTGCACCAGGCCCTCACGCTGCCCGCGGACGCCGTAGTGCTGCTGGCGGGCGGAGTCCTGCTGCCCGTGGAAGGCCAGCGCACGCCGGTGCCCGGCGAAGGCGCGCTGCTGATCCTGCGCGACGTCACGGAGCAGCGCCGCTCGCGCCGCTGGCTGGCTTTCCAGGCCACGCACGACACGCTGACCGCGCTGCTCAACCGCGCCGAGATGGAAAAGCGCATCGCCTACACCCTGGAACAGGCCCGCAGCGGCGGCCGGGCCAACCTCCTTTACATCGATCTCGACCAGTTCAAGGTCATCAACGACACCTGCGGCCACCCCGCCGGCGACGAGTTCCTGCGGCTGGCCGGCAAGGCGCTGCACGGCCGGCTGCGGCCCATCGACACGCTGGCCCGCCTCGGCGGCGACGAGTTCGCGGTGCTGGTGCCGGGCCGCGGCGCGGAGGAATGCCGTGAGCTCGCCGAGCAACTGATCCAGGCCGTGCAGCAAATCCGCTTCCGCTGCGAGCAGGGGGTGTTCCGCTGCAGCGCCAGCGTCGGCATCGTCGAGATCAACGCCCGCACCCGGGACTGGCGGGAAGTGCTGTCGCTGGCGGACAGCGCCTGCTACATGGCCAAGGATCGCGGCCGCGGCCGCGCCTGGATCGCCCGCGAGGACGACCGCCGGTTGCGTGACCGCCGCCAGCAGATGGACTGGATCGCGCGCCTGACCCGCGCCCTGGAGGAGGACCGGCTGCTGCTATACCGCCAGCCGATCGTGCCGCTGCAGGGCCGGGATGCCGCGCATTGCGAAGTGCTCATCCGCCTGCGCGAGGACGATGGCATCGCGCAGCCGGAACAGTTCATTCCCGCCGCGGAACGCTACGGCCTCATGCCCGAGATCGATCGCCGCGTCACCGGCGCGGTGTTCGCGCGCCTCGCCTCGCCCGGCAGCGACCGCTCGCACGCCGTCAGCATCAATCTCTCCGGCACCACGCTGAGCGACCGCGAGTTCATCCGCTACATCCGCTCCGGCTTCGAGCAGCACCGGCTCGATCCGGCGCGCATCTGCTTCGAGATCACCGAAACCGCCGCGGCCACCGACTTCGACGCCGCAGTCCGCTTCGTGGAGGCGGTGCGGCGGCTGGGCTGCCGCGTGTCGCTGGACGATTTCGGCAAGGGCGCCAGTTCCTTTTCCTACCTCAAGGCCTTCAACGTCGATTTCCTCAAGATCGACGGCAGTTTCGTCCGCGACATGGACGTCGACGAGATGAACGCGCACTTCGTGGAAAGCATCCACGGTCTCGGCAAGCGGCTCGGACTTGCTACCATTGCCGAATTCGTGGAATCCGCGCCGGTGATCGACCTGCTGCGGCAGCTCGGCGTGGACTACGTGCAGGGCAACTACATCGGCCGCCCGCGGCCCTGGCTCACCGGGCAGGCTTGAATCCGCGGCCCCGCGCCCCTACCTGAGTTGCTTTCCATATGCTGCCCGCCGGCTAGGCCCGGCCGGGGCCAAATCACCATAAAAGGACTGCCAGATGGATCAGTTTCGGGGCACCACCATCGTCTCGGTGCGCCGCGGCGCGCATGTCGCCGTGGCCGGGGACGGCCAGGTTTCCTTGGGCAACACTGTCATGAAGGGCAACGCGCGCAAGGTGCGGCGCCTGTATGACGGCAAGGTGATCGCCGGTTTCGCCGGCGGCACCGCCGATGCCTTCACCCTGTTCGAACGTTTCGAGGACAAGCTGCGCGGCCATTCCGGCAACCTCACCCGCGCCGCCGTGGAACTCGCCAAGGACTGGCGCACCGACCGCATGCTGCGCCGCCTGGAAGCGCTGCTGTGCGTCGCCGACCGCGACGCCTCCTTCATCATTTCCGGCAACGGCGATGTCATCGAACCCGAGAACGGCCTCATGGCCATCGGCTCCGGCGGCCCGTTCGCCCAGGCCGCCGCCCGCGCGCTGCTGGAGAACACCGAGCTCTCCGCCCGCGAAATCTGCGAACGCGCGCTGAACATCGCGGCGGATATCTGCATTTACACGAATCGAAATATCACCATCGAGGAATTGTGAGAGGGAAGAAGTGAGAGGTGATGAGGATGGCTTTCGAAAGTCCTCTCACCTCTTACCTCTCACCTCTCACGATTCATCAGCACACTCAGGAATGAACATGTCCGACATGACCCCCCGCGAAATCGTCCAGGAACTCGACAAGCACATCGTCGGCCAGGCCGCTGCCAAGCGCGCGGTCGCGATTGCGCTGCGCAACCGCTGGCGGCGCATGCAGGTGGACGAGCCGCTGCGCACCGAAATCACGCCCAAGAACATTCTCATGATCGGCCCGACCGGCGTCGGCAAGACCGAGATCGCGCGCCGCCTGGCGCGGCTCGCCAGGGCGCCGTTCATCAAGGTCGAGGCCACCAAGTTCACCGAGGTGGGCTATGTCGGCCGCGAGGTGGATTCGATCATCAAGGACCTCGCCGACGTCGCCGTGAAGATGGTGCGCGAGGAGGAAATGAAGAAGGTCCGCTACCGCGCCGAGGAACGCGCCGAGGAGCGGGTGCTGGACATCCTGCTGCCGCGGCCGCGCAGCGTCGGTTTCGCCAATGAACCGGCCGAACCCGGCGAGGACCAGTCGAGCACGCGGCAGAAGTTCCGCCAGAAGCTGCGCAACGGCGAGCTGGACGACAAGGAAATCGAGGTTGACCTGCCGATGCTGCAGATGGGCGTGGAGATCATGGCGCCGCCGGGCATGGAGGAAATGACCTCGCAGCTGCAGAGCCTGTTCCAGAACCTCGGCGGCGGCCGGCGGCAGCGGCGGATGATGAAGGTGAAGGAAGCGCTGCGCCACCTTACCGAGGAAGAAGCCGGCAAGCTGGTCAACGAGGACGAGATTCGCCAGCGCGCCATGCAGGCCGTGGAGCAGAACGGCATCGTCTTCATCGACGAGATCGACAAGGTGGCCAAGCGCGGCGAATACGCCGGCGCCGATGTCTCGCGCGAAGGCGTGCAGCGCGATCTGCTGCCGCTGGTCGAGGGTACCACCGTCACCACCCGCTACGGCATGGTGCGCACCGATCACATCCTGTTCATCGCCTCCGGCGCCTTCCATGTCTCCAAGCCCTCGGACCTGATCCCCGAGCTGCAGGGCCGCCTGCCGATCCGCGTCGAGCTGGATTCGCTAAGCGTGCAGGACTTCGTGAAGATCCTCACCGACACCGATGCGGCGCTGACGCGCCAGTACGCGGCGCTAATGGCTACCGAAGGCGTGACCATCGAGTACACCGAAGACGGCGTGCAGCGGATCGCGGAAGTCGCCTTCCAGGTCAACGAGCGCACCGAGAACATCGGCGCGCGCCGCCTGCACACCGTGATGGAAAGGCTGATGGAAGTGATTTCCTTCGAGGCTTCCGACAAGAGCGGCACCATCGTCGTCATCGACCGCGACTACGTCAACGGCCGCGTCGGCGAGCTGGTCGAGGACGAGGACCTCAGCCGCTACATTCTTTGAGGGGCGGTAGAAGGCGTAGCTGGGATTGAGCGTAGCGAAATCGGACGCTTTCGTGAGATGTTAAAGAAGGGAGAAGGGTAAAGAACGCGGCAAGTCTCCTACCTTCTTCCTTCTGCCTTCCCCAGGGAAACGCACATGAAAATCCTGCTACAGGCGCTCACCGCGCTGCTGCTCACGGCTTGCGCTTCCGGGCCGCAGCAATCCGTGCCACCGCTGGCGGGCATGCTGGTGGAAGCGGATCCCGCGGAACTGCTTTTCGCCGAACAGGCCAACTACGTTGCCGATGCGATGTCGCTGCGCTGGCAGCTGGAAGCAAATGGCCAGTTGCTTTCGGTTGCCGACCTGCAGCTCGTGCGTGTCGCGGCAGGTGCCGACCCGGGCCTTGGACTTCCGAGGACGCGCAAATCGCGGAGCTGGACGGTCTGGCGGCTCTCGCCGGAGGGCCGCGAAGCCTTGGCGGGCCTGCAGGACGTCATCCGCAATCGGCATGGGCCGGTCGAATTCCATTTCGACTGGTCTTCGGCGCCAACCGAACCAGCCGATCGCGATGTCGTCTTCCTTACACATGCACTGCGCCGCGACTCGCAGTCGGACTGGTTCACGCTCTGGGACAACATGGCCGTGCATCGGGAGAGACAGGACATGAAAGATGAGCGATGAAGCGGCGGCCTTCCCTCTTCCACCTTCTTCCTTCTCCCTTCTTTCCAAGGAAAACCGATGACGGAGCTTGTCCCGCCACCCGAATCGCTACGCCTGCGTCGCGGCGCGCGGCTGCTCGTGGTGAAGTTCCCGGGGCGCGACGCCTGGGAGCTGCCGTTCGAGTACCTGCGCGTGTTTTCGCCGTCCGCCGAGGTGCGCGGCCACGGCGGCACGCAGGACGGCCTGCCGAAGATCCTGGTGATCGGCAAGGAGAACGTTGACATAACGCGCGTCGAGCCGGTCGGCAATTAC
>JAJUFS010000104.1 GCA_029263725.1 Gammaproteobacteria bacterium
CTGCGGAACAGGCGGTGGATGATAACGCGACCGTGAATCGCCTCGCGGACCGCTATGTCGCCACCGTGCTCGCGCGCCAGCCGGAGATCGCCTACTTCACCGGCCTTGAGGCGCCTGCGCACGACTACCTGCAGGACAACTCGCTCAGCGCGCTGGCGGAATGGCAGGCGTTCGAGGACGAGCTATATGCCGAGCTCGCGCAGGTGAATCCGGACAGCCTCGCGCAGCGCGAATGGGTGATGTGGGGCGCGCTCAAGGAAGCGCTCGAGGCCTCCCGTGGACAGCGCATCTGCAAGGCGGAACTCTGGCAGGGCGTGAACCACATGTTCAGCTGGCACACCGCGATTGCGCCGCTAGCTGCCCGGCAGCCGGTGGAAACCGCCGACGACAAGGCCGCGGCGCTGCGCCGCTGGTCCTCGCTGCCGAAGCTCATCGATACCGAAATCGCGAACCTTGAAAAGGGCCTGGCCGAAGGCTATTCCGCGCCCAGGGCCGTGGCCGAAGCCATGCTCCAGCAGATTGAGCGCATGCTCACCGCACCTGTGGAACAGTCACCGCTGTACGCGATGGCGGCGCGTGCCGATGACGAGGCCTTCACCGCGGAACTCGAAAAACTGATCGACGGCGACATCCGTGCATCCATCCAGCGTTACCGGGACTTCCTTGCTGACAGCTACATCCCGCAGGCGCGCGATGAACTCGCCGTCACCGCGCTGCCCGATGGCGAGGCCTGCTACCGCGCCATGCTGCGCAGCTGGACCACGCTGGATCGCGACCCGCGCGAGGTCTACGAGCTCGGCGAGCGCACCGTGAAGGCGAACACCGAATACGTGCTCAAGCTCGGCAAGGAATGGTTCGGTCTCGACAGCATTCGCGGCATCGTCGCGCACGTGAACAATGCAAGGGACAACCTGTTCGATTCCGAGGAAGCGCTGGTCGCGCACTCGCGGCGCATCGTCGAACAGGCGCGTGAACAATCGGCGCCGATGTTCCTGGAAATGCCGGCCGCGCCCGTCGTCGTCGAACCCTTCCCGGAATACCAGCGCGGTTCCGGCAGGAGCTCGCACTACATCCCGCCGGGTGACGCCGACACGCCGGGCGAATACCGCATCTCGCTAGACTTCTGGCAGAAGGAAACCGTCGGCAACGCCGAGATCACCGCCGTTCACGAAGCCTGGCCGGGACATCACCTGCAAATCTCACGCGCGCTGGAACTAAAGGACCAGCACGACCTGCTCAAGCTCACCGGCAACTCCGGATACGTCGAAGGCTGGGGACGCTACGCGGAACACCTCGCCGAGGAAGCCGGCATCTACGAATCACGCTACGCGCAGATCAGCCGCAGGCTGTGGCCGGCGCGCGGCATGGTCGCCGATCCCGGCCTGCACCTCTATGGCTGGACCGCGGAACAGACCGCCGACTACCTCGCCGAAGCCGGACGCTTCTCGCCCGAGGAATCGAAGGCGCTCATCACCCGCATGGCAGCGCTCCCGGGACAGCTCACCGCCTACGACTCCGGCGCTCTGGTGATCTTCGGCCTGCGCGAGGAAGCGGAGAGCAAACTCGGCGAGCGCTTCAACCTCGCCGAGTTCCACGAACGCGTACTGGAGAACGGCTCGCTGCCACTGTGGCAGCTGCAGGATCACGTGAGAGCGTGGATTGATGAACAGGCAGGAAATTGATCTACCAAAGAACGTGACCAAAAGGAAACGCCCCGGAAGGGGCGTTTCTCAATTAAGCCACGAAGCTGCCGTACTGAATACAAACCTTCGTTCGGGCCGTGACAGCTTACCGAACGTGATTAAAATCGAATGTGGCATTTCTTCTCTCTATCCTCTACCGCCGACCCAATTACATCTCTGCTTTGCCCCTTTTTGATGGTCGTGGCGATAATTCAAACGTCTATGTCTTCGGTTTCGTTTGTCCGGCTTTCGGATCGGTCTTGCCTGTCAATATCCAGAGAATGTAGTGAGGGTATTTCTCGGCGATGGCCGCGAGAATGTCCGCGCCCGGCTTTCTCCCTTCATATTCAATGCCGCTCAACGCGCGTGCGCTGATGCCAACGTGCCTGGCCCAGAGAGTCCTTCCCAACCCGCTGCTTTCCCTCAGTTGTCGAATCCTTTCATGAATTGTTGACATCCTGCTTTCACCCGCTAAACTTCTTTAGCACGCAATTGCGTGTGAACGTTATTGTGGTTTACTGTGGTCAAAGTGATTTGGAGTCTAGCCGACATGGAAGGTCACGGCACAGTCCCGTTCGCCCTGCCTTTTTCCGTCCCCATCATGACCAAGGAGCGCTTTGCCGAGCTGGCAGGCCTGGAGGTGGGCGTGGTCCGCGGCATGCTGGACCGCGGCTACCTGCCCGGCGATGAAGATCGGGCGGCATCGGTTCGTGAACGTGGCGGCCTTGCAGGCACGCTGCCTGGCGGAGGCCGAGGCGGAGTTCCAGGGCGTGAAGGATGAGGCGCCCGGGTATGGGCGGTGTTGATCCCCCTGCCCGTGGCGGACGTGCCCCTCTCCCCAGACCCCTCTCCCGCGAGGGGAGAGGGGAGGAAGGAGCCCCCTCTCTCCGGCGCTCTCTCCACGGGGAGAGGGAGATGAGGAAAAAAGGAAATCTGCAACGACGTTTGATGAAAAAGGAGACAGGGAATGTCTGACGAGAAGCCTGAAACCTGGCCGCTGTTGCCGGCGCATTCTTCCTACACGCTGCACGGGCTGTGCATGGCGCTTGCCGACGTGGTGCGCGAGGAGGTCGGCGGTGATGTTTCGCGCCGCGCGTTGTTGAAGGTGAATGCGCTCGCGAGCGCGGCGGAGTTGTTTTCCGCGGAGCTTGCGCATTTCTTCGGCTCGCGGATGGGTGAGGACCACGATCGGTTGGAGGCGATCGAGGATAGATATCTCGATGAGGTGCGGCGGAGGTAGCGAAAGGGAGAAGGGAGAAAAAAATCCCCCCGCCGCTTCGCGGCGCCCCCCTTTTGGAAAGGGGGTCAAAAAAATCCTGTCAATCCTGATGAAATCCTGAGAATCCGGTCCATTCATCGCTCGTTGGGGCTCACTTCGCTCACCCCAACCTGCGCTCCGCCTCATCGGGAAATCCCTCCCCGGCCCCCCCCCTTTGGAAAAGGGAGGGAGAGATCTTTCGCGCGCCCTTTGGAAAAAGGGTGATGAAAAGGAAATCCTGCCAATCCTGATGAAATTCAGGCGTGGGTGAGGACCCTGGCGTCGCGGAGAGAGATTTCCTGGGCCTTGTTGAGGACCCGGGCCGCGGCGGCGGGATGCTGTTCGTACAGCCAGAAGCCGATGCGGAAGACCAGCGGCAGGCGGCTGCGCCAGTCGGTGGAATAGGCGACGCTGCAGCGGCCGGCGAGTTCCATCAGCGGCCTGCCGAAGACGTCGCGCACCGCTTCATCGAGCACGCAGCGAAGCGCGTGGTCATCCGGCGCGGGAATCATCAGCGCGTGGGCGCGCGCGAGCGCGGCGAGGTGGACGCTGTAGGAGCGCGGATCGAGCGCATCGATGAGATAGCCGCAGAACAGCGAAAATTCCAGGCCGAAGGTTCCGCAGAGCTGGTTCCAGCAGGCTTCGAGTTCCACGGCGGCGGCATGGTTGCCGGCCTGCCACAGGTCGCCCACCGCGTCGCCGTAGAGGCGCAGGCGCCGGCGCCCGGACCAGCTGGCCTCGTCGACGATGTGCGGCGCGACTTCGTTGAAGCGGCCGGGATCGACTTCGCCATCGGTGACGATGCCCGAGAGCACGTCAGCCCCGGTGTAGAGGAACAACCGCCGGTTCTGGATGAGCTCGGTGACATCGATGCCCTTGGCGGCGAGCCAGTCGAGGATGAGCTTGCGCCGGTTGGCGCGGGTGACCAGCACCAGGTTCTCGCCTGCGGCCACTCCCGAGACCAGGTAGCGGATTACCGCATCGACCAGCGAGCATTCCTTCTGGTGTATCTGGCAGAAGTGGCCGCTTCCCGGCATTTCCAGGGTGTACGGCTGGGACGTATCGGGCAACCAGAAGCGTACGGCCATGCGCGCATCACCCATTGCCGGGACGGCTTCGATGTTGCAGCCATCAACCGCGACCTTGCAAGCATTTCGGGCATTTCAGGCCTTTTGTTGCGAAGGTGCGGGAGCAAGGCACCCAATAACCAGCAACAGCAGGCCGACGGCGATGAAGGAGACGATGCGCGTGACGCTGCCGGTATTGCCGAGATCCACCAGGAACAGCTTCGCCACCACCACCGCCATGAGGCCCGCGCCCGCGAACCATTCCAGCCGCTGACCGCGACGCGCGCCGGCAAACATCGCGGCAATGCCGAGCACGCTCCAGGTCACCGACAGCGCCGCCTGGAAGATGTCGCTGTCCCACATCGACGGATACGCAAAGCGCACCTCCGCGAAGTGATGCGTGCCGCGGGCGACTTCCATGCTCACCAGCAGCAGCACCAGCATCGCGGCGGCGGCGAGCCGTGCGCGCTGGTCGAACCCGCGAGGCCGCAGCAGCCATGCCGAAGCCGCCACCGCAACGCTGGTGAGCAGCAGCGGATTGAGCACGGGAAGATAGGGCAGCGGCGCGAACAGGCCGGGGCTGGCGAGGTTGATGCCGATCATGGCGAGCAGGGCCGCGACCACGACCGGCCCGAGCGCAAGCGTTTCGTCAAAGTCGACGGGATAGCGCTTCGGCAGGAAACTCCGCGCCGCGTGTACGACCAGCAAGGCGCCGAGCAGTGCCAGCACGCTGTCCCAGTCGCGCTCCGGCGGCAGCTGCTGTCTTACCTGCCAGTAGAGTTCGAACGCAAGCCAGGCGGCGGCCAGCCAGCAGCTGCCCGCGAGCAGCCGGCGGCGCAGCGTTTCATTCACGTGGACCAGCCAGGCGAGCGCAGCGAAGGCCGGCGCCCAGGCGAACAGCCCGTTCGGCGCCAGCTGGTAATCCCGCTGCACGAGCCAGGCCAGGAAATACAGCGCCATCAACGGCAGCAGTGATGCCGACAGCGCCGCTGCCCAGGGCGCGAAGCGGCGCGCGGCGCGTTCCAGCAGCACGCTGAGCACCGCGGCGTACACAAGCCCCGTCGCCAGCCGCCATTCGCGGCTGACGTGCTCGAAAAGCTCCAGCGTGCCGATCAACAGGAAGCCGCCCCAGCCGGCAACGGCGGCGAACCAGTCCAACGGAAGGTCGCGGACGTATTCGCGTTCCTCGGTGTAAAGCCAGGCACAGAACGCGAACACCGCGCACAGCAGGAAGGCGCCGATGAAACGCTCGTTGAGCAGGAACGGGCTGCCGTCGTAGTGACTGACGCCTTCGAGATATGCGGCCAGCGCGAGCAGCAGCAAGCCGACTCCCGCCCAGTGCGTGAGACGGCGCTTCTGGCGCGCGCCGATGAAGATCATCGCGCCCGCTTCCAGCGCCCAGGTGTTGGACACCCAGCAGCCATCCAGCCACAAGGGCACGGCGAGCGTGGCGAAGATGACGCCCAGCGCGAGATATACCTGCGACAGCAGGCGAAGCTGTTCGCCCCATTTCATGACAAGACCGCGCGACAGCGCGAGATAGAACAGCGCGAGCGCCGTGGCGCTCCAGGCGAGCGACTGCGTCTCGCCATCCAGCAGTGCCACCTGCAAGGGGAAGGCAATCAACGGCAGGGCGAACACCAGCGCGCTGTCCACGTAACCCTTCAGCCGGAACGGCTGGCGCAGGGCGGCGAGCACGACGATGGCGGTGTACAGCAGGAAGTGCGCGACGAGGAAGGGCTCCACCGTGCCGAAGTAGCGCGCCTGGTAGAACTTCGCGCCCCAGATCAGGCCGATGACGAAGGTGAACGTGAAGCCAACCAGGTTGAGCACGCGCCAGTGGCGATGGAAGGCCACGAAGGCGATGCCGGTGTTGAGCAGCAGGTAGTACGCGAACAGCGCGACATGCGAACCCGAACCCGTGGATGCCAGCACCGGCGCGAGAAAGCCGCCGATGGCGCCGAGTACGGCGAGCTGTCGCGCCGACTGCGTGATCGCCAGCCACGCGGCGAACACCGCGAGTGCCGCCATGACGACGAACGTGAACGCGGCGGGCAGCACGTTGAAGAGACGAAACGCGGCGTAGGCGGTGAGATAGAGCACGCCTATGCCGCCGCCCTGGATGCTGAGCGCGTAGACGCGATGGCCCTTCCGCAGCCGCCAGCCGAGACCGATGAGGCCCGCACCGAACGCGCCCACCAGCAACAGGCGCAGCTCCACCGGGAAATTCAGCCAGCGCTGTTCGACGGCGTGCTTGAACAGGAAGGCGATGCCGAAGAACGACACCAGCACGCCCACCTTGACCGGCACGTTGCCGGTGAGCAGCCAGCGCAGCACGGCCTGCGCGTGGCGGGTGAGCGGTTCGAAGGGTGACGGCCGCGGCGCGATGGTCGTGGCCATCACCGCTTCCGCCGCCGGTTCAGGCGTATCCGGCATGGAATGGAAGGCCTGCGTGACGGCGGCAGGCGGCGGTGAGGGTTCACCGGGCTCGATGCGCTCGCGCGGCATTGGCGATTCGCGGCCGGCGCGTTCCAGCTGGGTCACTCGCCGCTGCAACTCCGCGAGCCGCATGATCAGCCAACCCAGCGCGGCGCCGAGCAGGAAGAGGACGATCTCCTCATCACTCAGCGACGCCGCCACCGCCCCCAGCAAAAGCGCGGCAACCCATTCCATGTCCGTCCCCTCTCCTTGCTATCTGTTTGTCAGTTGTTTTCCGGCAGCCTCAGCACGGTCTCGCCGTTCTCGTCGAGAACGCTGATCGAGGCTTCGCCCTGCTTCGGCGCCTCGATGACGATGCGGCGACGGCCCTCGCCATCGCGCAGCACCAGCATGGCGTTGTCTTCGTAGCTGGAGCCGAGGAAGGCGCGGTTGGTGCC
>JAJUFS010000152.1 GCA_029263725.1 Gammaproteobacteria bacterium
AGGAATCGGTGTTCAAGTGCCTGTATCCGGTGTTCCAGGAGGAACTCGAGTTCTCCGACGTGCGCCTGGACATCTCCATGCACGAGGAACGATTCCTCGCCCGCGTCTCGCGCTTCGCGCTCGGCAGCACGGATGACATCATGCTCAGCGGCCGCTTCGCCTGCACGCCCGACGTGGTCATGACCTCCGCCGTCCTGCACGAAAGCGACATCGCCGCCCTGCCTGTCGACCCCGGCCTCTACGTGCCGCAGATGATTTCCCCGCGCCGCGTGCCCAGGGATGTGCCGTGGGAGCATTAAGAAGAGAGAAGATGCTCCAGTGGGAGCGGCATCTTGCCGCGAAGACATGAGACGATACTCCGGCGTCAACAACCGTCGTCTCACGTCTTGCGCCTTACGTCTCACGGAAAGTGAATCTCACCCCCTTTTCCAAAGGGGGTCGCGCGAAGCGCGGGGGGATATTTCCTGCGTCCTTCGTTGGGGTTCGCTGCGCTCAGCCCAACCCGCGCGGCTCAATCCTGTCCATTCAATAAAGAGTCCCTCACGTCCTCCTCAACACGCTGTCCACCAGCACATTCCACAGGCCGCGGTTGCGCATCTCCGCGCCGGCAGGAACGGTTTCCTGTTCCTTCTGCAGGGCGTGTTGCCGGTCGCATTCGGCGGCGATCTCGGCGAGCGTGTTCAGCACCAGCAGCCGCGGCCGCAGGCGCACGCCGAGGACTTCATCGATGCGCGCGATCACCCGCATGGAAAGCAGCGAGTGTCCGCCGAGGTCGAAGAAATTGTCATCGGCGCTGATCTCGGCGACGCCCAGCAGTTCCTGCCAGACGGCGGCGATGCGGCGCTCGGTGTCGGTGGCAAGCGGCAGGATGTTGCGCGGTCCCGCTTCCGGCGCCGGCAGGCGGGCGCGATCCACCTTGCCGCTGCCGGTAAGCGGCAGCGTGTCTATCTCCACGAAGTGCTGCGGAACCATGTAGGCAGGCAGCATGGCGCGCAGGCTGTTGCGAAGGCCGTCGATGCTGAGGCGGGCGTCGTCATCGAGCAGCAGCCAGGCCACGAGTCGCGCATCGCCATCATGCCGATGCACACCGACCACCGCCTGGCGCACGCCGGGCTGCTGCTGCAGTACAGCCTCGATCTCGCCGGGCTCGATGCGATGACCGCGCAGCTTGATCTGGAAGTCGATGCGGCCGACGTATTCCAGTTCGCCCTGGCGGTTGAAACGCACCCGGTCGCCGGTGCGATACATCAATGCAGAATCGCCGGCGTCATAGCGGTCGGCGACGAAACGCTCGGCGTTGAGTTCCGGCCGGCCGTGATAGCCGGCGGCGACGCCCTCGCCGCCTATCCACAGTTCGCCGCAAGCGCCGGGCGGTATCATCCGGCCGCGCGAGTCGACGACGCGCACCACGGTGTTGGCGATCGGCCGGCCGATGGTCACGCCATTCGCCTGCTCGACGCGCTGCATGGTGGACCAGACCGTGGTCTCGGTCGGGCCATACATGTTCCACAGTGCATCGGCCCGCGCCAATAGTTCCGCCGCCAGCGTCGGCGGCAGCGCCTCGCCGCCGCACAGCGCGGTGAGCCCCGGATGACCCTTCCAGCCGGCATTGATCAGCATCTGCCAGGTCGCGGGCGTCGCCTGCACCAGTGAAGGCCGTACGGCGTCGATGAGTGCGCGCAGCGCATCGCCATCCCGGGCGACATCACGCGGCACGATCACCACCTCGCAGCCGGCGATCAGCGGCATCCACAGTTCCAGCACGGCGATGTCGAAGGACAGCGTGGTCAGTGCGAGCACGCGCTCGCCCTTCCCTGCCAGGAAGTTGTCGCGCATGGCGAGCAGGAAGTTCACCACGCCGCGATGTTTAACCACCACGCCCTTGGGCCTGCCGGTGGAACCGGAGGTGTAGATGACGTAGGCGGAATTGTCCGGCGAACGTGTCGGCGACCCGGTGGTCGCTGCCGGCGGTTCTTGTCCCAGGTCTGCAGCTGCCACGGCCTGGTCAACCGACAACGACTCGTGATCGACGACACGCCCGCCGTACCCGTCGAGCAGCGCTTGCTGCAAACTCCTTGATACGGCGTCGGCAATGACGACGCGCGCGGAAGAATCCTCGAGCATGTAACGCAGGCGATCCGCGGGATACTCCGGATCCAGCGGCAGGTAGGCCGCACCCGCCTGCCAGGTGCCGAGCATGGCGGCAAGCATGCCGGTGCCGCGATCCATCATCACGCCGACGATGTCGCCCTCGTGCACGCCTTCCTGTCGCAGGCGTGCGCACACTCGCGCCGCCTGGCGCTGCAGCCCGGCATAGCTGATGCCGACGCCATTGCAGGAAGCGGCAACGGCATCCGGCGTGCGCGCGCACTGTTCCAGCACCAGCGAATCGGTGGTGACTGCCGGCCGCGCGATGCGCGCGCCCGTGCCCCAGGCTTCCAGGCGCTGGTAATCCTCGCCGGAGAGATAAGGCAGGTCACCGATGATGGCGGCGGGCTGGCGGCTGACCGCGTCGATGAGCCGCGCCAGCATGCCGAGCATGCGTTCCGCGGTGTCACGCCGGAACAGGTCGGTGCTGTATTCAAGATCGATGGCCAGGCCATCTTCCAGCTCGCGGCTCCAGACGGTGATGTCGAGCTGCGCACTGCGCTGGCGGATCGGCAGCGGTTCCATTTCCAGCCCGCCGACGTACAGGCGCCGTTCCACGCCGGGCTGATGGATGATCGCCGCCTGGAACAGGGGCGCACGGCTGGCATCGCGATGCAGGGACAGCGCCTCGACGATGCGCGGCAGCGGCATGGCCTGGTTCTGCATCGCCTCCAGCGCGACCCGTCGCACTTCCCGAAGCAATTCCTCGAAGCGCGCCTCGCGATCGATGCGGATGCGCAGCGGCAGGGTGTTCATGTACTCGCCGATGAGGTGCTCGGCGTCGTGGCGGTTGCGGTTGGCGTAAGAGCTGCCGAGGATGACCTCATCCTGCCCCGCCATCGCCGCGCACATGGTCGCGGTCAGCGCGGAGAGCGCCATGAACGGCGACACGCCGCAGGCGCGCGCCATCTCGCGGAAGCGCATGAAGGCCTCGCCATCGAGGCGGTGCCTCACCACGTCGCCGCGACCGGAGCCGGAGGCGGCGCGCGGGAAGTCCGTGGGCAGGTCAAGCTCCGGCAGTTCGCCGTCGAGCTGCCGCTTCCAGTACTCCAGCTGTCGCCCGGCGTCGCTGCTTTCCAGCCACTGGTTCATTTCCTCGATGTGCTCGACGAAACGGCCGCGCAGCGGCGGCAGCGCGGCAGGCGCCCCGCCGCATTCCTCTGCATAGAGCGCGATGACGTCGTTCTTCAGCACCGCCAGCGAATGGCCGTCGGCGACGATGTGGTGCAGTACCACGAGCAGCACGTGTTCTTCCTCGTCGAGGCGGAACAGGGCCGCACGGAACAGCTGGTCGCGTTCCAGGTCGAACTTGCGCGCGGCGAGTTCCTCCAGGCGAGCGTCGAGACGCTCGCGCGGGACGTCCTCGATCTCGAGGCCGACGGCATACGGCGGCGCCACGCACTGCACCGGCCACGGCGTGGCGTTCTTCATCACCAGCCGCAGCGCCTCGTGGCGCTCGACCAGGCGCGTCAATGCGCGCTCCAGCGCTTCCACGTCCAGCGGACCGCGCAGGCGCCAGGCGGCGGGTACGTTGTAGAGCGCGTTCTCGGTGTCGCCACTTTCCACGTACCACATGGAAAGCTGTGCCGGCGAAAGCGGGTATTCGCGGTTCGCCTCCATGCGCGCCAGCAGCTCCAGCAGGTCCTGCTTGTGCTCGCGCAGGCGCTGGGCGAGCTGCTGGTCGATCTGCCCTTCGCTGGCCGTGATCACCAGGCGGTCGCCTTCGCGGCGGCACTGGATGCCGCGGGCACGGATCTCGTCGAGCAGTTCGCGTGCACTCATATTTCCATCCTCACGGTGTCGGCGTCCCCGGCATGCGGCTGCGCCTGCATGGATTCGATTTC
>JAJUFS010000024.1 GCA_029263725.1 Gammaproteobacteria bacterium
GATCGCGAGTTCGTGTATCTCAAGCGCCATGTCTCGCCAGGTGTCGCCGAGCAGGTGCTTGCGCTCGGCATTCCCGGCGTGTACGCGCAGCGCGAATACAAGCGCTTCTATCCGGCGGCGGAAGTCGCCGCGCATCTGATCGGCTTCACCAACATCGATGACCGCGGCCAGGAAGGGCTGGAGCTTGCCTATGACGAATGGCTGAGCGGCAAGCCGGGCGCAAAGCGCGTGCTGCGCGATCGCCTGGGAAGGACGATAGAGGACATCGAGCAGCTCGCCGCTGCGAGCGCGGGCAAGGAACTGCGCACCAGCCTCGATCTTCGCCTGCAGTACATCGCCTACCGGGAACTGAAGGCCGCCGTGCAGCGGCATGATGCCGTTTCCGGTTCCATTGTGGTCATGGACGTGCAGACCGGCGAAGTGCTGGCGCTTGCCAACCAGCCCTCGTTCAACCCGAACAATCGCGCCGAGCTGCGCGGCAGCAACTATCGCAATCGCGCGCTTACCGACGTCTTCGAGCCGGGCTCGAGCTTCAAGCCGTTTCCCATCGTCGCCGCACTCGAGACCGGCGAATGGCATCCCGAGACGCTGGTCGACACTTCGCCCGGCGTGATCCGCGTCGGCGGCTACTCGGTGAGGGATACGCGCAACCACGGCGTGATCGACGTGACCACGGTGCTGGCGAAATCGGTGAACACCGGCGCCAGCAAGATCGCGCTCAGCCTGGAGCGCGAGCACCTGTGGAACGTGCTGGCGCGGCTCGGCTTCGGCAGCCTGACCGGCAGCGGTTTTCCCGGCGAGGCCGGCGGCACGCTGCCGCACTGGGGACGCTGGCGCGACGTCACGCAGGCCACGCTTTCCTATGGTTACGGACTCAACGTCACCGCGCTGCAGCTCGCGCAGGCTTACACGATTCTCGCGGCGGACGGCATCAGCCGTCCGGTCAGTTTCATCGCCGGCAATTCCGCGCCGGGAGAACGCGTGATCAGCGCGTCGAGCGCGCGCGACGTGCGCCGCATGCTGGAAACCGTGGTGGCGCCGGGCGCGACCGGCGCACGTGCAGCGGTGGCCGGCTATCGTGTTGCCGGCAAGACGGGCACGGCGCGCAAGGCCGTGGCCGGCGGTTATGCCACGGACCGGCACATCGCCGTGTTCGCGGGCATGGCGCCGGCGCGCGAGCCGCGCCTCGTGACCATCGTGGTCATCAACGAACCGCGCAGCGACCAGTACTACGGCGGCGAGATTGCCGCACCGGTGTTCGCCAATGTCATGGCGGGCGGGTTGCGCCTGCTGAACGTGCCGCCCGACGCCATGGAGCGCGTCGAACCGGCCGCCGGTTTCATCGCCGCGAGGGCAGCGCCATGAACGCGCGTCGCGTGCGCACGCTTGCCGAGCTCCTGCAGGGAATTCCCGGCATCGCGCCGTTCGAGGATCGCGAAGTCAGCGGCGTCAGTCTCGACAGCCGCGATGTCGTGCCGGGCGGCGTGTTCCTGGCGCGCGCCGGTCTCAGTTCGCATGGTCTTGATTACCTCGATCACGCCTTGCGCCTCGGCGCCGAAGTCGTGCTGTGGGAGTCGGCGCCGGGACGGCTGCAGCCCGCCGTGCCTGCAGGCGTGCTCGCGCTGGAAGTGCCCAATCTCGCGCAGCACGCGGGCGCCATCGCGGCGCGCTTCTTCGGCGAGCCGTCATCGCGTCTGACGTTGATCGGCGTGACCGGCACCAACGGCAAGACCTCGGTCAGCCATCTCACCGCGCAGGCGCTCTCCGCGTGGGGCCAGCGTTGCGCCGTGCTCGGCACGCTGGGTTACGGTTTCATCGATGCGCTCGAGCCGGCCTCGCACACGACGCCGGATCCGGTGCGCCTGCAGGCGCTGCTCGCGCAGCTTGCCGGCAGCGGCGCGGACGCGGTGGCGATGGAAGTGTCCTCGCACGCGCTCGAACAGCATCGCGTCGCCGGCGCCATCTTTGATACCGCGGTGTTCACCAATCTCACCCGCGATCATCTCGATTATCACGGCGACCTCGCGAATTACGCGGCGGCCAAGAAGCGGCTGTTTCACGCAGCAGGGCTGCGCAATGCGGTCATCAATGCCGACGACACCGTGGGCCGCGAGATCCTCGCCGAGCTGCCGGCGACGGTGCGCAGCATTGCGTTCGCCACGCATCAGGAATCGCTGGAGGGTGTTGCAGCCGCGACGACGATCTTCGCGACCGGCATGCGCTTCGACGAGCAGGGGCTGGAGATCGAAGTTACCGTCAACGGCGAGTACGCATTGCTGAACGCACCCTTGCTGGGACGCTTCAACGCCCTCAACCTGCTTGCAGTGTTTGGCGTGCTGCTGGGGCTGGGGCTCGCGCCTGCGGCTGCGGCCCGCACGCTTACCGGCGTGCGTCCGGTGCGTGGCCGCATGGAAAGACTGGGCGGCGGCAGCAAGCCGCTGGTGATCGTCGATTACGCGCACACGCCTGACGCACTTGCGCAATTGCTTGCCGCAGCGCGGGAGCATTGCAGCGGCCAGCTGGTCTGCGTGTTCGGCTGCGGCGGCGATCGCGATCGCGGCAAGCGCCCGGAGATGGGTGGTATTGCAGAATCGCTCGCAGACCGCGTCATCATTACCGACGACAATCCGCGCACCGAAGATGGCGATGCCATCGTTGCCGAGATTCTTGCCGGAATGAGTTCACCGACGGCGGCCACGGTCGAACGCGACCGTGCTGCCGCGATTCGCATTGCGATCGATGCTGCACGCAAGGGCGATGTGGTCGTCATCGCCGGCAAGGGTCACGAGGATTACCAGATCATCGGAACCCGCAAGCGTGATTTCTCCGACCGCGAAACTGCGCTCGCCGTTCTGGAGGGCGCATCATGAAGATATTTGATACCGGCTTCGTCAGCCTGCACACCTCCGGCCTGCTGGTCGGCGACCCTGTCGACATCAGCGGCGTGAGCACGGACACCCGGCAGATCCAGCCGGGCGAATTGTTCGTGGCACTCATCGGGCCGCGTTTCGACGGCCATGACTTCATCGCCGACGCCGAGCGCGCCGGTGCTGCCGCCGTGCTGGTGCAGCGCGAAGTGCAGACCTCGCTGCCGCAGGTCATTGTGGAGGACACGCTGCGCGCGCTTGGAGAGCTTGCCAGGGCGTGGCGCGGCCAGTGCACCGTCACGGTGGTTGGAATCACCGGCAGCACCGGCAAGACCACGGTGAAGCAGATGACGGCGGCGATTCTCGCCGAGCGCGCGCCCACGCTCGCGACCGAGGGCAATCTCAACAACGAGATCGGCATGCCGCTCACCTTGCTGAAGCTGCGGCCCGAGCATCGCTTCGCCGTCATCGAGATGGGCGCAAGCCGCGTCGGCGAGATCGCCGCACTTGCCGCCATCGCGCGTCCCGATGTCGGCGTGGTGACCAACGCGGGCGAGGCGCATCTCGAGGGCTTCGGCGGCATCGAGGGCGTGGTCGAAGGCAAGGGTGAGCTCTTTGCCGGCGTCGTCGATGGCGGCACCTGCGTGATCAACGCCGACCAGCCCTGGTCGGAAGAGTGGAAGCAGCGCGCCGGCATGCGGCGCAAGCTCACCTTCGGCCGCGACACCGGCAATGACTTCCATGTCGTCGATCCCGTGCACGAGGATCTCGATGGCTTGCGCTTCATGATGGCCACGCCCGCCGGCAACGTCGATGTGCACCTTCCCCTGCAGGGACGTCACAACATCCTCAACGCGCTGGCCGCCGCCGCGGCAGCGTGGGCAGCCGGCGTGGATCGCGACTGCATCCCCGTGGGTCTTGCGAAGGTGCGCAACTCTGCCGGGCGCATGCAGCTCGAGCGGCTTGCCGACGGCGTGATGCTGGTCGATGACAGCTACAACGCCAACCCGGTTTCCATGCGCGCCGCGATCAACTGGCTGGTGGCGAATGATCGCCGCGGCTGGCTGGTGATGGGCGACATGGCGGAGCTTGGCGAGAACGCCGCCGAACTGCATGAAGAGATCGGCTGCTACGCGCAGGAAATGGGCGTGGAGCGCCTGTACTCGCTGGGCGCGTTGAGCGAGCGCGCCAGCGAGATGCATCACGGCGGACGGCATTTCACCGACGTCGAGTCGCTGGCGGATGCATTGAACGATGAGCTCGAGCCGGGCGTGACGGTGCTGTTCAAGGGCTCGCGCTCCGCGCGCATGGAACGCGTCCTCGCCGCGCTGCGCGCAAGGAGGGCCAGCTGATGTTGCTGTGGCTCTCCGAACTGCTCGCGCAGTATCACACCGGCTTCAACGTGTTCCAGTACCTGACGTTCCGGGCGATTCTCGGCGCGCTGACCGCATTGCTTGCGGGCTTCGTGATCGGTCCGTGGATGATCCGGCATCTCACCTTCCGGCAGATCGGCCAGACGGTGCGCAACGACGGTCCGCTGACGCATCTGTCGAAGGCCGGTACGCCCACCATGGGCGGACTGCTCATCCTGTTCGCCATCGTCGTCAGCACGCTATTGTGGGCGAACCTCGAGAACCTGTACGTGTGGGTGGTGCTCGGCGTGACGGTCGCGTTCGGCGTGATCGGCTGGGTGGACGACTACCGCAAGCTGATCCTCAAGGATCCGCGCGGCCTGCCGGCGCGCTGGAAATATTTCTGGCAATCGGTGGCGGGCTTCACTGCCGCGATCGTGCTGTTCGTTACCGCCGGCCAGCCCGCCGAGACCGCGCTGATCGTGCCGTTCTTCAAGACGGTGTCGATCCCGCTTGGCGTCGGTTACGTCTTCCTGGTGTATTTCGTCATCGTCGGCTCCAGCAACGCCGTCAACCTCACCGACGGGCTCGATGGCCTTGCCATCATGCCGAGCGTGCTGGTCGGCGGCGCGCTGGGCGTGTTCGCGTACGCGTCCGGCAACCTGAACTTCGCCACCTACCTGCAGATTCCCTACATCGCCGGTGCCGGCGAGATCGTGGTGTTCTGCGGCGCGCTGATCGGCTCGGGACTCGCCTTCCTGTGGTTCAACACGTATCCGGCGCAGGTGTTCATGGGCGACATCGGCGCGCTGGCACTGGGTGCGGCGCTGGGCGTGATCGCGGTGATCGTCCGCCAGGAACTGGTGCTGTTCATCATGGGCGGCGTGTTCGTGGTCGAGACCGTGTCGGTGATCCTGCAGGTGGCCTCGTACCGGCTTACCGGCAAGCGCATCTTCCGCATGGCGCCGCTGCATCATCACTTCGAGCTGAAGGGCTGGCCCGAGCCGAAGGTGATCGTGCGTTTCTGGATCATCACCGTGATTCTGGTGCTGGTCGGCCTGTCGACCCTGAAGCTGAGGTAAGGCATGGCGATGGCTGCGGCAAAACGCAAGGCAATGATCGTCGGGCTCGGCAAGACCGGCCTGTCCGTCGCGCGTCACCTGCACGCGCACGGCTGTGCCATTGCCATCACCGACAGCCGCGCCAATCCGCCGGGCCTGGAAGTGCTGCGCGCGGAACTGCCGGACGCGGCGGTGTTCGTCGGCGGCTTCTCCGACGCGGCGGCCGCGAACGCGGATTTCGTCGTGGTCTCGCCCGGCGTGCCGTTGAACGATCCCTTCCTGCGCCGGCTGCGGGATGGCGGCGTGGAAATCATCGGCGACATCGAACTGTTCGCGCGCGCCGTGAAGCAGCCGGTGATCGCGATCACCGGCTCCAACGGCAAGAGCACGGTGACCACGCTGGTCGCCGAGATGGCGAGCCAAGCCGGCCGCAAGGTCGCGCTCGGCGGCAACCTTGGCGTGCCTGCGCTCGAGCTTCTCGAGCAGCGCGCGGACGTGCACGTGCTCGAGCTTTCCAGCTTCCAGCTGGAATCCACCGCCACGCTGGCACCGCTCGCGGCCGCAATTCTCAACGTCACGCCCGATCACATCGACTGGCATGGCGACATGGCGAGCTATGCACGGGCGAAGGGCAGGATCTTCCACAACGCCGCGGTATGCGTCTTCAACCGTGACGACGCCTGGTCGGCAAGGCTGGCGGAAGACATGCCGCAGGCGGTGAGCTTCGGCCTCGACGCGCCGGTTCGGGACATCGACTTCGGCATTCGCGACCACCTCGGCGAGGCGTGGCTCGCGCGCGGCGCGGAAAACCTGCTGCCGGTATCGGCCTTGCGCATCCGCGGCGCGCACAACCAGGCGAATGCGCTCGCCGCGCTCGCGCTTGGTCACGCCGCCGGGCTTGCGCAGGAGGCGATGATCGAGACCCTGAAGGAATTCGCCGGTCTGCCCCACCGCATGACGCCGGTGGCGGACATCGATGGCGTTTCCTACGTCGACGATTCCAAGGGCACGAACGTCGGCGCATCCGTGGCGGCGATTCGCGGTGCGGACCGGCCGGTCGTGCTGATCGCGGGCGGCGACGGCAAGGGCCAGGATTTCGCCGAGTTCGCGGAGGCCATGCTCGGCCGCGTTCATCACGTGGTGCTGCTCGGCAAGTCCGCGAACGAGATCGAGGCCGCGATCGGCGGCCGCATTCCCTGCCGGCATGTCGCGGGCATGGAAGAAGCCGTGAAGGCCGCGCATGAAGCGGCCCGTCCTGGCGACATGGTGCTGCTCTCGCCGGCGTGCTCCAGCCTCGACATGTTCAGCGGGTTTGAAGCGCGCGGCCGCGCCTTCGCCGCCGCGGTAGAGGAGCTTGCGCGATGAACGCCGCGACCGTGGAAAGGCAGGTGGCCGGCGTGCGCCGTACGGTGCAGTTCGATGCCGTGCTGATCATCGCGACCGCGATGCTCATCTGTCTCGGCATCGTGTTCGTCGCCTCGGCATCCGCCGCGCTGGCCGAGCGCGCCACGGGCAATCCCTTCCATTACGCCGAGCGCCAGGTGGTCTATGCGCTGATCGGCCTGGTCGCCGCCGCCATCGCCATGAGCACGCCGCTTTCCTGGTGGCGCCGTCTTGGCCCCGCGCTGCTGCTTGGCGCGCTCGGCCTGCTCACCCTGGTGCTCGTTCCCGGCTTCGGCCATGAGGTGAACGGCAGCGTGCGCTGGCTGGTGATCGGGCCGGTGCGCGTCATCCAGGCTTCCGAGCCGGCGCGCCTGCTGATGCTGATGTTCATCGCCGACTATCTCGCGCGTCGTGAAACCGAGGTGCGCGCCACGTTCAGCGGTTTCACGAAGCCGCTGGCGCTCGTCGGCGTGGCGGTGTTGCTGCTGCTTGCCGAACCCGACTTCGGCGCGGCGGTGGTGCTGCTCGCAACCGTGCTCGGCATGCTGTTCATCGCCGGCGCGCGCCTGCGCGATTTCGCGCTGCTGCTCGTTGCGGCGGTCGGCGCGATGGCGGCCCTGGCGCTGGCTTCGCCCTATCGCGTGCAGCGGCTCACCGGTTTCCTCGATCCGTGGGCCGACCCCTACGATTCCGGCTTCCAGCTTACCCAGGCGCTGATTGCCATCGGCCGCGGCGAGTGGTCCGGCGTCGGCCTCGGCGCCGGCGTGCAGAAACTGTTCTACCTGCCGGAGGCGCATACCGATTTCGTGTTCGCCATCATCGCCGAGGAGCTGGGTCTCGTTGGCGTGCTGCTGGTGATCGGGCTGTTCAGCACCGTGTTCCTGCGCTGCTTCCGCATCGGCCGTGGCGCGGCGAAAACAGGGCAGAAGTACGGCAGCTATCTCGCCTACGGCATCGGACTGTGGATCGGGATGCAGGCGCTGATCAATCTCGGCGTCAACATGGGCGTGCTGCCGACCAAGGGGCTGACGCTGCCGCTGGTAAGCGCGGGCGGATCCAGCCTGCTGGTGTGTTGCGCGGCGCTGGGGCTCGTGCTGCGCGCGGGATACGAGGCCGAGCGCGAGGACGGCGACGTCTGGCAGCGCAAGCGCTTCCTTGCAGGGGAGCGCGCGGCATGAAGCGGACGGCACTCATCATGGCGGGCGGTACCGGCGGTCACGTGTTTCCGGCACTGGCTGTCGCCGAGGCGCTGGCGAACCGGGGTTGCCGCGTGATCTGGCTCGGCACCAGGCAGGGCATCGAGGCGCGCCTCGTGCCCAACGCGGGTTATCGCATCGAGTGGCTGCCGGTCGGCGGGTTGCGCGGCAAGGGCGTGCTCACCTTGCTGGCGGCGCCATTCACGCTGTTGCGCGCGGGCTTCGCGGCGTGGCGGGCGGTGGCGCGGGTGAAGCCCGATGTCGTGCTCGGCATGGGCGGCTTCGCCAGCGGCCCTGGCGGCGTGATCGCCTGGCTGCAGCGACGGCCATTGCTGGTGCATGAGCAGAACGCCATTCCCGGTTTCACTAACCGCGTGCTGGCGCGCTTCGCAAGACGCGTGCTGACCGCGTTTCCCGACACGCTGCCGAACGAGGAAGTGGTCGGCAATCCCGTGCGCGACAGCGTCGTGCAACTGCCGCCGCCGCATGAGCGCATGAGCACCCGCCACGGCAGGCTGCGCGTGCTGGTGCTGGGCGGCAGCCTGGGCGCGCGCAGCCTCAATGAAAACGTGCCGCGCGCGCTGCTGTTGTCGGGACTGGACGTCGAAGTGCGTCACCAGTGCGGACGCGATGACGTCGACAAGGTGCGCGCGCGTTACACGGGCGGCGTCATCGATGCCGAGGTCGAAGCGTTCATCGATGACATGGCCGAGGCCTATGCCTGGGCGGATCTGGTCATCTGCCGCGCCGGTGCGATGACGGTGTTCGAGATCGCGACCGCAGGGCTTGCCGCCGTATTCGTGCCATACCCGCACGCGGTGGACGATCACCAGACCGCGAACGCGCGCTATCTCGCGGACGTCGACGCGGCGGTGCTCATGCAGGAGCGCGACCTGCGTCCCGATACGCTGGCGGAGCTGCTCGGCCGGCTTGCCGACCGCGAGCGGCTGCTCGCCATGGCTTCACGCGCGCGCTCGCGGGCGCGCATCGATGCCACGCAGAAGGTCGCCGAGGCCTGTCTTGCGCTGGCGGGAGAAGCGGCATGAACAATCGCATGCGCCGCATACATTGCATTCACTTCGTCGGCATCGGCGGTGCCGGCATGGGCGGCATTGCCGAAGTGCTCATCAACCTCGGCTACAAGGTGCAGGGTTCCGACCTGCGTGAGAACGCGGTGACGCGCCGGCTGCAGAGCCTGGGCGCGACGGTCCTGATGGGACATGCGGCCGAGAACATCGATGATGCCGACGTGATCGTGCGCTCCACGGCGGTGCCCGAAAGCAATCCCGAGATTGTTGCCGCGAGAGCGCGACGCATCCCGGTTGTGCCGCGCGCGGAAATGCTCGCGGAGCTGATGCGCTTCCGCTTCGGCATCGCGGTGGCAGGCACGCACGGCAAGACCACGACCACGAGTCTCGTTGCCAGCGTGCTGTCGGAAGCGGGAATGGATCCGACCTTCGTCATCGGCGGCCGCCTCAACAGTGCGGCGACGAATGCGCGCCTCGGGGAAGGCCGCTACCTGGTAGCCGAAGCCGACGAGAGCGATGCTTCCTTCCTGCACCTGCAGCCGATCATCGCCATCGTCACCAACATCGACGCCGACCACCTCGGCACCTACGAGGGCGATTTCCTGCGCCTGCAGCAGACCTTCGTGGAATTCCTGCATCACCTGCCGTTCTATGGACTTGCGGTGCTGTGCATCGACGATCCGGTGGTGCGCGAGATTCTCCCGGAAGTGGGCCGGCCGGTGATCACCTACGCGATCGACAACACGGAAGCCGACGTGTACGCCACCGACATTCGCCAGGAAGGGCCGGTGACCCGCTTCAGCGTGCATGTCAAACCCCTCGATGGCAGCGGCGACGCCGAGACCTTCTCGGTGACGCTCAATCTGCCGGGCCGTCACAACGTGCAGAACGCACTGGCGGCGATCGCCGTCGGCCGCGAACTGGAAGTGGAGCGCGGCGCCATGTTGCGCGCGCTGGAGAAGTTCGAAGGCGTGGGCCGCCGCTTTCATTCTCACGGCGAGGCGCGGCTTGCGGGTGGCGCCAGCGTCACGGTTGTCGACGACTACGCGCATCATCCGCGCGAGATCGCCGCCACGCTGCAGGCGGCGCGTGCCGGCTGGCCGGATCGGCGCCTGGTGGCGGTGTTCCAGCCGCATCGTTATACGCGCACCCGCGACCTGTTCGACGACTTCGCCGAAGTGCTCAACGGCGTGGACGTGCTGGTGCTGACCGAGGTGTATGCCGCCGGCGAGGAGCCGATACCCGGGGCGGACGGGCGATCGCTCAGCCGCTCGATTCGCAATCGTGGCCGCATCGATCCGGTGTTCGTCAGCAACCTGCGCGAGGTGCCCGCGGCGTTGCGCGGGATCCTCCGCGACGGCGACCTCGTGATCACGCTGGGCGCGGGTGACATAGGCGCGCTGGCGCCTGAACTGCCAGGACTGCTGGGAGCAGCGGAATGACGGCACATGACATCAAGCGTTTCGGCAAGGTCGCGGTGCTGTTCGGCGGCACCTCGGCGGAGCGCGAGATTTCGCTGAAGAGCGGCAGCGCCGTGCTGCGCGCGCTGCAGGCCCGCGGCGTCGACGCGCATGCCGTGGATCCTGCCGAGGGCCTGGTCGAGCAGCTGCTTGCCGGCAGGTTCGATCGCGCCTTCATCGTCCTGCATGGTCGCGATGGTGAAGATGGCACGGTGCAGGGGCTGCTGGAACTGATGGACATTCCGTACACCGGCAGCGGCGTGCTCGCCTCGGCGCTGTCGATGGACAAGCTGCGCACCAAGCAGCTGTGGCAGGCGCTGGGCTTGCCTACGCCGGAGTACGTGCAGGTGAAGTCGGTGGAAGAGCTGGAAGGCTTCGTCGCGCGCGTCGGTTATCCGGTGGCGGTCAAGCCCGCCAACGAAGGTTCGAGCATCGGCGTCACGCGGCTGACGGCGGAGAAGGATGCCCGTGCGGCCTTCGAGCTTGCGCGCAGATATGACGAAGTAGTGCTGGCGGAGCGCTGGGTGATCGGCAAGGAGTACTTCTGTTCCATTCTCGGCGAGCAGGCGCTGCCGATGGTGCGCATGGAAACGCCGCGCGAGTTCTACGACTACCAGGCGAAGTACTTCTCGGACGACACGCAGTATCACTGCCCCTGTGGCTTGCCGGAGGAAGAGGAGCGTGAACTGCAGGAGATGTGTCTCGCCGCCTGGAAGGCGATCGGCGGCCGTGGCTGGGGACGTGTCGACTTCCTGCGCGACGAGGCCGGCAAGGCCTGGCTGATCGAAGCCAACACCGTGCCCGGCATGACCGATCACAGCCTCGTGCCGATGTCTGCCCGCGCGGTAGGCATCGAATTCGACGAGCTCGTGCTGCGGATTCTCGCGCAGACGCTGGAGGTGGCGCGATGAAGTGGTGGCGCAGGCGCAAGCCGAATCGCATTCGCACCGACGAAGCGCCGCGTTCGTATCGGCGGCCGCTGCGGCTGGCCGCCGCAGTGCTGGCGCTGTGCGCGGCGATCGCGGCAGGCCACGAGTATTACAAGCGTACCGACTGGAGCTTCACCGCCCTGGAGATCACCGGCGAACTCGAACGCGTGCATGCCGAGGAAGTGAAGGCAGTGCTCGCGCCGTACCTCGAGCAGGGTTTCGTGTGGATCGACATTCGCGGTGCTCGCGAGGCGTTGAACGAGCAGGCCTGGATCGCGGACGCCGCGGTGCGCAGGCAATGGCCGGGCACGCTGGTCGTGGAGTTGCGCGAGGAGCAGCCTGCCGCGACCTGGTTCGGCACCTCGCTGATGAATGCCTCCGGCACGGTGTTTCTCGATGGCGCGCCGGGGTTCACGGGCGTGCTGCCGGACATCGGCGGGCCGGCGGGATCGCAGGCGGACATGCTGAGCCGCCTCGCGGAAATCAACGCCGCGATCGCGAAGGACGAACTGCAGGTTCGCCGCCTGCTGCGCAGCGAGCGCCGCGCGGAACGCTTCTGGCTGGCGAACGGCATCGAAGTGCGCCTTGGCAGGCGCGACATCGACCAGCGGCTGCATCGCTTCGTGCATGCCGCCTGGCCGGTGCTGAAGGCGGACGCCGATCGCGTTGCCTACGTGGATATGCGTTACACCAACGGATTCTCCGTCGGCTGGAAGGCCGGCACGGACACAGCCAGGACGTCGGGAGCCAGAGCGAATGTCCAGAAAAACGGATAAGCAGTTGATCGTCGGACTCGACATCGGAACCTCCAAGGTGGTCGCCATCGTCGGCGAGGCGCACTCGGACGGTTCCATCGAGATCATCGGCATCGGTTCGCATCCTTCTCGCGGGCTGAAGAAGGGCGTGGTGGTGAACATAGAGTCCACCGTGCAGTCCATCCAGCGCGCGGTGGAGGAAGCGGAACTGATGGCGGGCTGCGAGATCAACTCGGTGTTCGCCGGCATCGCGGGCAGCCACGTGAAGAGCCTCAACTCGCACGGCATCGTCGCCATCCGCGACAAGGAAGTGACCGCCGGCGACGTCGAGCGCGTCATCGATGCGGCACGCGCGGTGGCCATCCCGGCGGACCAGAAGATCCTGCACATCCTGCCGCAGGAATTCATCATCGACGAGCAGGATGGGGTGAAGGAGCCGATCGGCATGTCCGGCGTGCGGCTGGAAGCGAAGGTGCACATGGTCACCGGCGCGGTGAGCGCCGCGCAGAACATCATCAAGTGCGTGCGCCGCTGCGGCCTCGAGGTCGACGATCTCATCCTCGAGCAGCTGGCATCCAGTTACTCGGTGCTGACCGACGACGAAAAGGATCTCGGCGTATGCCTGGTGGATGTCGGCGGCGGCACCACCGACATCGCCGTGTTCACCGACGGCTCGATTCGCCATACGGCGGTGATCCCCATCGCCGGCGACCAGGTGACGAACGACATCGCCGTCGCGCTGCGCACGCCGACGCATTACGCCGAAGAGATCAAGGTGAAGTACGCCTGCGCGCTGCCGCAGCTGGCGAACCCCGATGAAACCATCGAAGTGCCGAGTGTGGGCGAACGCCCGCCGCGCCGCCTGGCCCGGCAGACGCTCGCCGAGGTGGTCGAGCCGCGCTACGAGGAGCTGTTCTCGCTGGTGCAGGCCGAACTGCGCCGCAGCGGCTTCGAGGACGTCATCGCCGCCGGCATCGTGCTCACCGGCGGCAGCGCGAAGATGGAAGGCGCGATCGAGCTCGCCGAAGAGGTTTTCCACATGCCGGTGCGGATCGGCATTCCGCAGCACGTCTCGGGACTCTCGGACGTGGTGCGCAACCCGATCCACGCGACCGGCGTCGGCCTGCTGCTGTTCGGCGCGCAGAGCGTGGCGCATCGGGGCGAACGGAACATTGGTGCCGGTGTCAGCAGTGCCTGGCAGCGGATGCGTGAATGGTTTCAAGGCAATTTCTGATTTCTCAACTTCAGGAATCTGACTCTGTCAGAAGGAGGGCGCGGTCATGTTCGAGCTGATGGATGGTTACAGTCAGAACGCGGTCATCAAGGTGATCGGCGTAGGCGGCGGCGGCGGCAACGCGGTCGCTCACATGGTGAGCACCGGCATCGACGGCGTGGATTTCATCTGCGCCAACACCGATGCGCAGGCGCTGAAGAACTCGCGCGCGAAGACCGCGCTGCAGATCGGTTGCAACATCACCAAGGGCCTTGGTGCGGGGGCGAATCCCGACATCGGCCGGCAGGCGGCGCTGGAGGATCGTGACCGCCTGCAGGAAGTCATCGAAGGCAGCGACATGCTGTTCATCACCGCCGGCATGGGCGGCGGCACCGGCACGGGCGCGGCCCCGGTGGTGGCGCAGATCGCCAAGGAGCTCGGCATCCTGACCGTCGCCGTGGTGACCAAGCCGTTCCCGTTCGAAGGCGCCAAGCGCATGAAGGCGGCGCAGACGGGCCTGGAGGAGCTGTCCCGCTACGTCGATTCGCTGATCACCATCCCGAACGAGAAGCTGCTCAGCGTGCTGGGCGGCGGCACCACGCTGCTGGATGCCTTCAAGGCGGCCAACGACGTGCTGTTCGGCGCGGTGCAGGGCATCGCCGAGCTGATCACCAAGCCGGGCCTCATCAACGTCGACTTCGCCGACGTGCGCACGGTAATGTCGGAAATGGGCATGGCGATGATGGGCTCCGGCGCGGCCTCCGGTCCGGATCGTGCCCGCGAGGCGGCGGAAATGGCCATCGCCAGCCCGCTGCTGGAAGACATCAACATCTCCGGCGCGCGCGGCATCCTGGTCAACGTCACCGCCGGCATGGACATGGGCATCGGCGAGTTCCAGGAAGTGGGCAATACCGTCAAGGAGTTCGCCTCCGACGACGCCACCGTGGTGATCGGCACGGTCATCGACCCCGAGATGGACGGCGAGATGCGCGTCACCGTGGTGGCCACCGGCCTCGGCGGCAAGGTGCCGGCACGGGCCCCGGAGACGGTGCAGCCGACCATCAAGGTGGTGAAGAAGCCGGCGGCGCAGCCGGATTATGCCGAGCTGGACAAGCCGACGGTGATCCGCAAGCGGGCGGTGGGCGAGGGCTACATGCCGGGGCAGACCGACGAGGACTACCTGGATATCCCGGCATTCCTGCGCCGCCAGGCCGACTGAGGTCACATTTCCGGGGCAAGGTTTCCGCCTTGCCAATCAGGAACTTGCGGCTTTTTTCGCGTTTGTGCTACTGTCGCGCCCCTGCGCTGCCCTTTTCGGGGAAATCCCGTATTGGCAGCGCAACACGCCGTGGCAGCGGGTCACGGGTTCAGGTAAGTCATGCAGGCCGAGGAAAGCGGTCTTGAATGGCGCTCAATCAGTGAGCATCTGGGAAGAATGGTAAGACAGCGCACCCTGAAAAACGTCATCCGTGCCACCGGCGTCGGCCTGCACACCGGCGAGAAGGTGTACATGACGCTACGCCCGGCCGCGATCGACACCGGCATCGTCTTCCGCCGCGTCGACCTCGACCCGCCCGTGGACATCCGCGCGACCGCGGAAAACGTCGGCGACACCGCCCTGTCCTCCACGCTGGTGGAAAACGGCGTGCGCGTCGCCACGGTCGAGCACCTGCTGTCGGCATTTGCCGGCCTTGGCATCGACAACGCCTATGTCGACCTGAGCGCCCCGGAAGTGCCGATCATGGACGGCAGCGCCGGCCCGTTCGTGTTCCTGCTGCAGTCGGCCGGCATTGCCGAGCAGAATGCGGCCAAGCGCTTCATCCGCATCATCAAGCCGATCAAGGTCGAGGATGGTGACAAGTGGGCGCGCTTCGAACCGTACGAGGGCTTCAAGGTTGCCTTCGACATCGAATTCGATCATCCCGTCTTCAAGAAACACAGCCAGCACGCGGAAGTCGACTTCTGCACGACCTCGTTCGTGAAGGAAGTCTCGCGGG
Organism: Gammaproteobacteria bacterium; assembly: GCA_029263725.1. Classification (GTDB taxonomy): domain Bacteria; phylum Pseudomonadota; class Gammaproteobacteria; order Natronospirales; family JAJUFS01; genus JAJUFS01. The sequence goes on from JAJUFS010000024.1 coordinate 15,242, forward strand.
CGCGCACCTTCGGCTTCATGCGCGATTACGAGATGCTGCGGGCGCGCAACCTGGCGCGCGGCGGCTCGCTGGACAACGCCATCGTCGTGGACGACTACCGCATCGTGAACGAGGACGGCCTGCGCTACGAGGACGAGTTCGTCAAGCACAAGATCCTCGACGCGATCGGCGACCTGTACCTGCTGGGGCATTCGCTGATCGGCGCCTTCCACGGCTACAAGTCCGGTCACGCCCTGAACAACGCGCTGCTGCGCGCGCTGCTCGCGGATCGCGAGGCATGGGAGATGGTGACTTTCGAGGAAGAAGAGGAAGCACCGATTTCCTACATGCCGCCGGTGCACGCGGTCGCCCAGTCGTCCTGATCAGGGCTCCCTGCCGAGTTTCCGTAACGCTTCCGCCAGTTTTTCGTCAGCCACGCCGTCCGCGGCCTGGCGCAGAAGCTGGCGCGATTGCGGCGAAAGCTCAGGCTTTGGGGGGTTTTCCGCAGGGGCTTCGGCGGGTACGATCTTGAACCGGACCTGGCGGATCTGGTCGCCGAGTCTCTGGCGGCAGGCTTGCAGGATCTCGCCCTGGGCATAGCGCAGCTGGCTTGCCCAGGCGGCGCTGTCGGCGATGATGACCACGCCGTCGGCACGGGGGGCGCAGCCCTGGACATGGGCGGCGAGATGCGCCGGCAGGCGGGACCGGATGTCCTCGGTCAGGGTGGCAAGCGTGCGGGCGGCGGGGCCGACGCGAGCGAGCACGCCGGCACGCACAAGAAACTGGCGGAGATCTTTCATCCGTCGGCACTCGAGGCAGAAGAGCGACAACGATACATGAATATCATCATCCTCGGGAAAAAGGGGCAATCACGGCGGCTGGACCTGGGGCACCCCATGACCATGTGGGGGCTGATCCTGGCTGCGGCGCTGCTGCTGGCGGGCAGCGGTTTTGCCGGCTTCGGCATCGCGCGGGTCATGCTGAAGAGCCAGCCGCTGCAGGAACTGCAGGCGCTGCGCGCCGAGGTCGTCGCCCAGCGCACCGAAGTCGCGGCGATCCGCGAGCAGGCCCAGGAGAATCTCAACGCGCTGTCCGTTCGCCTCGGCCAGCTCAACGCCCACGTCATCCGCCTGGATGCGCTAGGTGATCGCCTGACGCGCATGGCGGGCCTCGAAGAAGGCGAATTCAGTTTCCAGACCGCGCCCGCGCAGGGCGGCCCCGAAGTCAGCTTCGACACCGAAACCGAGCCCGCTCCCGACCTCCTCGCCAGCCTCGACGTCCTCGAATCGCAGCTCGTCAACCGCGCACAGCAGCTGACGGTGCTTGAAAACCTCCTCATGAACCGCAACCTGCAGGATCAGGTAATGCCTGCAGGCAGGCCGATCACCAAGGGCTGGCTGTCATCCTATTTCGGCGTCCGCAATGATCCCTTCACCGGCAAGCGCGCCCGCCATTACGGCCTCGACTTCGCCGGCGCCGAAGGCGCGGAGGTGATTGCCGTGGCCGCCGGCGTGGTGACCTATTCCGGGCCGCGTTACGGCTACGGCAACATGGTCGAGATCAACCATGGCAACGGCTTCGTCACGCGTTACGCGCACAACAAGGAGAACCTGGTGGGTGTGGGCGACGTGGTGAAGAAGGGCCAGATCGTCGCCTACATGGGCTCCAGCGGGCGCTCGACCGGCCCGCACGTGCACTTTGAAGTCCTGCAGAACGGCAAGGTCGTCAATCCCTTGCAGTACATCCGGGATTAGCCCCAGCCCGCGTTGACGCGCGGGCTCGACTGCCGTAAAAACCGGTCCTTTGCTTTCCCGTCGTTCATGCGGCCGCCAGGCCGCGAAGCCCGTGTTCGGGCGAATTCGCGAGTAGGAATCAATGATAGGCAGAGTCATCAAGAAGATCTTCGGCAGCCGCAATGAGCGTCTGCTGCGCGCCATGTCGCGCCAGGTTGCCGCCGTCAACGCGCTGGAAGCGGAGTTCGAGAAGCTCAGCGACGACGAACTCAGGAACAAGACCGCCGAGTTCCGCGAGCGGCTGGCGAACGGCACGGCGCTCGATGACCTGCTGCCCGAAGCCTTCGCGGCGACGCGCGAGGCGGCACGCCGCAAGCTCGGCATGCGCCATTTCGACGTGCAGCTCATCGGCGGCATCACCCTGCACAGCGGCAAGATCGCAGAGATGAAGACCGGCGAAGGCAAGACGCTGGTCGCCACGCTTGCCGCTTACCTGAACGCGCTGCCCGCCAAGGGCGTGCACGTGGTCACCGTGAACGATTACCTCGCCGAGCGTGACGCCAACTGGATGCGTCCCGTCTACGAGGCCCTGGGCCTTACCGTCGGCGTGATCAAGGCCGGCCAGTCGCCGGACGAAAAGCGCGCCGCCTACGCCGCCGACATCACCTACGGCACCAACAACGAATACGGCTTCGATTACCTGCGCGACAACATGGCTTTCCAGATGAGCCAGAAGGTGCAGCGCGGCCTGCATTACGCCATCGTCGACGAGGTCGACTCGATTCTCATCGACGAGGCGCGCACCCCGCTGATCATCTCCGGTGCGGTGGAAGACTCCACCGAGCTGTACGTGCGCATCGACAAGATCGTGCCGAAGCTGCAGGCCTCCGAGGACGAAGGCGAGACCGGCGACTACGTCATCGACGAGAAGAGCAAGCGCGCTTACCTCACCGAGCAGGGACAGGAGCGCGTCGAGCAGCTGCTCAAGCAGGCCGGCATCCTTCCCGAGGGCGACGGTCTGTATGACGCGCAGCACATCAGCCTTCTGCATCACGTCGATGCCGCGCTGCGCGCCCACGCGCTGTATCGCAAGGACGTCGAATACATCGTCAAGGATGGCCAGGTGGTCATCGTCGACGAGTTCACCGGCCGCACCATGCCGGGCCGCCGCTGGTCCGACGGCCTGCACCAGGCGATCGAGGCGAAGGAAGGCGTCAGGATCCAGTCGGAAAACCAGACGCTGGCTTCCATCACCTTCCAGAACTACTTCCGCATGTACGGCAAGCTGTCCGGCATGACCGGCACGGCTGACACGGAAGCGTTCGAGTTCCAGCAGATCTACGGCCTGGAAGTGGTCGTGATCCCGACCAACAAGCCGATGGCGCGCAAGGACCTGCCTGACCAGGTGTTCCTCAACAGCGCCGCGAAGTTCAAGGCCATCCTGGCCGACATCCGCGATTGCCACGAGCGCGGCCAGCCGGTGCTGGTGGGCACGACGTCCATCGAGACCTCCGAGCTGCTGTCCGAGCTCCTGAAGAAGGAAAGGATTCCGCACGAGGTGCTGAACGCCAAGCACCATGCCCGCGAGGCGGAGATCGTCGCGCAGGCCGGCAGGCCGGGCGCGGTCACCATCGCCACCAACATGGCCGGCCGCGGCACCGACATCGTGCTTGGCGGCAATCTCGAGGCCGAGCTCGCCGGCATCGACCCTGAAGACACCGCCGCGCGCGAGCGCGCCCGCAAGGAATGGGAAGAGCGCCATCGCCAGGTGCTTGAGGCCGGCGGCCTGCACATCATCGGCACGGAACGACACGAATCCCGCCGCATCGACAACCAGCTGCGCGGCCGCGCCGGCCGCCAGGGCGACCCGGGCTCCAGCCGCTTTTACCTGTCCATGGACGACAACCTGATGCGCATCTTCGGCGGCGAGCGCATGAAGGGCCTGATGGAAAAGCTGGGCATGAAGGAAGACGAGGTTATCGAGCACCGCTGGGTGACCAAGCGCATCGAGGACGCGCAGCGCCGCGTGGAAGCGCACAACTTCGACATCCGCAAGAGCCTGCTGGAGTACGACGACGTCGCCAACGACCAGCGCCGCGTGATCTACGAGCAGCGCGACGAGCTGATGGCCGCGGACGACATTTCCGAGATGATCGCCACCATCCGCGCCGACGTGGTCAACACGGTGATCGACGAGCACATTCCGCCGCAGTCACTGGTGGAGCAGTGGGATGTCGAAGGCCTCACCCGCAAGCTGGAGCAGGAGTTCGGCCTGCAGTTCGATGTCGCCGCGAAGCTCGAGGAAGACAAGCAGCTGCACGAGGAAGGCCTGCGCGAGCTGATCCTCAAGGCGCTGGAGGAATCCTACGCGGCCAAGGAAGCCATCGCCGGCGCGCCCGCCGTACGCCACATGGAGAAGGCGGTGATGATGGAGCGCCTCGATACGCTGTGGAAGGAACACCTCGCCGCGATGGATTACCTGCGCCAGGGCATCCACCTGCGCGGCTACGCGCAGAAGAACCCGAAGCAGGAGTACAAGCGCGAAGCGTTCGAGATGTTCTTCATGATGCTTGAGCGCATCAAGCGCGAGACCATCTCCATCGTCTCGCGCGTGCAGGTGCGCACAGAGGAAGAAATCGCGCGCATGGAAGAGGAACGCCGCCAGCGGGCGGCCGCGCGCCAGATGCAGTTCCAGCACGCCAACCCGAGTGCCGCCGGAAGTGACGCCGAGGAGAGACGGGAAACGCCGGAAACCTTCGTGCGCGAA
>JAJUFS010000193.1 GCA_029263725.1 Gammaproteobacteria bacterium
CCGAGGTATTCGATCACGCCCTCGGACTGCCAGTGCCGTGCCTCAGCGGAAAACCGTTCGCCGCGCCAGCCGAGGCGCGCGTTCAGCTGCTCGCGCTCGTAGCCGCGATCGATGTCGCTGTCCGCACGCGGCGGGAAGCCGCCGGTCTCATGCCTGCCGAGATCGATGCCCCAGTGCCAGCCATCGCCTGCGCCGAAGGCGCTGGCGTTGAGCTCGTGCGTCGCGAAGCTGCCGGCGGTGGCCGCCACCGACCAGCGCGTCGCATCCGACTGGCGGGTGATCACGTTGATGACGCCGCCGATGGCATCCGAACCATACAGCGCCGAGCGCGGCCCCTTGATGATCTCGATGCGCTCGATGCTCTCCAGCGGGATGTGCTGCAGCGCGGGTCCGCCGATGCTGCCGGGGTTCATTTCGATGCCATCGACCAACAGCAGCACGTGATTGCTTTCGGTGCCGCGCAGGAACAGTGACATGGGCGCGCCGGGGCCGCCGTTCGCGGCGATGTCGAGTCCCGCATGCAGCCGCAGCAGATCGGCGACGCTCGCGCCCGGCATGCGCTCGATGCTGTCGCGATTGATGACGATGGCGCTGGCGGGAAGCGAGGACAGCGTCACTTCGCTGCGCGTGGCGGTGATCACCACCTGGTCGAGTTCGGCAGGGTTTTCGCCCGCAGCGGCGGGCAGCGCCGCGCCTGCCAGCAGGATGAAGGCAAGGTTTCGCATGATGTCTCCCTTGTGCTGCACGCCCGCAGCACGCAAGTGGATGGCATCGGCGAGGAGAGAGGGAGAGGACGGGAGACGGAATATCCGCGAGACCCGCACGCAGCCCTCCGCTACGCCGATGGACGCGCATCAGGCCGGTCTCCGGACTTGCGGGTGCGATTCATTCGCCAGCGCATCGCCTTCCCAGACCCAAGGTCCAGTGGCGTCGTGATGCGCCGTAACCCGTTCACCGTTGCGGGGGCAGTGCCGGAATCGTTCGCAGGAACTCACCGGCTTCCCGTTTGACCTCCCCGAAGGGAGGGCACCTGAAGCGAGCGGGATTCTGTTGGGCGGCCCCGACGAAGTCAAGCCGATGCTGGTAAGCTCGTTCGCGGGAGGCGCGCATGTACCAGCAATATCTCGATGCGGCACGCGAGGCGGCCGCCGCCGCGGCCGAAGTGATCCGCCACTACTATGGCAAGCCGGTTTCCGTGGAAACCAAGGCGGACGATTCGCCGGTCACGGTCGCGGACCGCGAGGCCGAACACGTGATCCGCGAGGCGATATCGAAACGCTTCCCGCAACACGCCTTCTTCGGCGAGGAGTTCGGCGCGAGCGGCAAGGCGGACGCGCGCTTCCGCTGGCTGGTGGATCCCATCGATGGCACCAAGAGCTTCGTGCGCGGCTATCCGTTCTTCTCCACGCAGATCGCGCTGATGCTGGACGGCGAAGTCATTGTCGGCGTGTCGCGTGCGCCGGTGTTCGGCGAGGAAGCCTGGGCGACGCGCGGTGGCGGCGCATTCCTCGACGGTGAACGCATCGCCGTCAGCACGACCGAACGCATCGAGGATGCGTCCCTGTCTGCCGGCAACATCGCGAGCCTCGCAGACAGCGAGGCCTGGACGCGCTACGGATCGCTGTTGCGGCGGGTGAATCGCGTGCGCGGCTATGGCGATTTCTATCACTATCACCTGCTGGCGCGCGGCGCGATCGACATCGTGCTCGAATCCGATCTCAACATCCTGGACGTCGCCGCCCTGAGCCTGATCGTCGAGGAAGCCGGCGGTCGCTTCACCACGCTTGCCGGCGGCAAGCTGCACGATGGCATGCGCAGCGTGCTCGCGACCAATGGCCGCCTGCACGATGAATTGCTGAACGCGATCGACTGGAGCGACTGATGCAACTGCCGATCTACCAGGTCGATGCCTTCACCGACCGCCTGTTCGCGGGCAATCCCGCCGCGGTGGTGCCGCTCGCTGAATGGCTGCCGGATGAAACCCTGCGCCGCATCGCGATGGAGAACA
>JAJUFS010000107.1 GCA_029263725.1 Gammaproteobacteria bacterium
CGGCGTATTGCGCAGGCTGCCGCGGGTTTCATGTTCATCGTCCCGCTCGCCGAGGAAGACGATCAGTCTTGACGCAAAGGCGCGGCGGAGATCGGCTTCCGTAATTCCCGTGCCGGCAAGGCCATAGGGAAACGGCTCATCAAAGGCCGGCAGGGTGTACCAGCCCGAGTTCGCGGCAACGATGCGATCGGCATGGCCTTCGGGGTGAAAGAGCGCGTACCGGTGCAGTATCTGTCCGCCCGCGGAATGCCCGAACATGTCATGGCGCACCGTCGCCAGGCCCAGCGCATCTCGCGCCGCCTGAAAGATCCGGTCGAAGTCGGCATAGATCCATGCACTGCGATCCGGATTGACGACCAGTCCGCCCGCGGAAACCGCAGTGTTCTGCAGCATCCCCGCCAGGGAAAGCAGCGCAAGCTGGTGCAAGGGCGCGCTGTCACTTGCGAGACGGCCCAGGAGCGCATCGCCCTCCGCGGCCTCGAGGACATCGGCAAGCTTCCATTGCGCCGGATTGGCGTCGACCTGCACGCTGATATCGAGCCTGATCGAGGCCGCCATGTTGCCGAGGCTGTAGCTCCAGTAGCCCGGGTAATGCGCTTCGTCATAGCTCGGCGAAAGTATCAGCACGCCATGCCGCTCGGCGGCTTCCTTCCATGCATCGCGGTAATCGCCGCCGTTGCGTCCGGCACCCGGCAGGACCATCAGCACCGGCGATGCCGGGGTGAGCGTCGCCGGCCGGTAGTAATGCACCTCGATCGATCGGTCTTCGCGCCCTTCCCCGCCGGCCACGATGAACGAACCGGCTCCGGGCCCGATCGTGATGGTGCTGCCAGCGGCAACGGTGGATGAAAGCAGGAACAGGATCAGTCCAGGCAGCAGGTTCTTCATGAGGCTTCCCCAGGTCGCGTTTGTCCTGGCCGGCCCGGTGGCCGGCCTCCCGCGATCATTGGCGATAGACCGCCTGGGAGTCCTGCCGATTTCTGAAGACCTATCGCCGATTCCGAACGGATTGCCGATATTCGGTAGGCGTGAGCCCGGTGGCGGCCTTGAACGCGCGGTTGAACGGGCCAAGCGAGCCGTAGCCGAGATCGAGCGCGATGCCTAGAACGGGCTCGTGCTCCGGCGCTTGCAGGCGTTCACGCGCCTCCTTTATGCGACGAGCGTTCCGGAAGGTACTGAAGTTGCGATATCCAAGATGGCCGTTGATCAGCTTGCGGAGCTGATGCTCAGGACAATCCAACTGACTGGCCAGCGCCTTGATGCCAAGCCCGCTCTGCCGATATCCGCCGGCGGCCATGAATTCATCCAGCCGCTGCCGCAGTTGCGCTGCCCGAGGCGGGAGCATGTCGGCAGGCTCCCTGCTGACGGGTTTTCCCAACGGTAAGGGGCGAGGCCATGCACCGCGCAGCAGCAGCGCCGTCAGCAGCGTGACGCTGAGGAAAACGACAACCGTGCTGACGAACTCCTGGATATCCCGATCAAGCCTGTCCGCTGCCAGCTGGCCCGCGGCTATGAAGATGATGACCAGGCTCGCCACGATCGACGCGAGCACGCGCAGTTTGCGCCTGCTCTCGACGAGATCATCGCCCAGCTCCGCGACAGCCATGAAGACCAGGTGCAGCATCAGCAGGATCGCGACCACATGGCTGATGCCATGGTATGCCCCTTGTCCATGCATCACGCCGAAGAAATACACATGCCACACGGCCCAGGCCGCAATCACGATCCCGAGCCAGCGCGGATGAAACTCGTCCTTCAGCCAGAACATCCCGGCCAGCCAGACCGCATAAGGCAGCGCATCAGTCAACGCCAGCACCAGGCCGCGAAGAAATCCGGATTCAGGCGCGAGCACCGGCATGGCGAGGAACATGTAGCCCGCAGTACAGATCGCAACCGCGAGCAGGCTGCCTTCCCTTGCGTGCAGCGGCCATCTCCACCAGGCCACGCAGAACAACAGCAGCTCGCCCAGGACCAGCGACCTGAGCACTATCTCGAGGTGAAGGACGAAGTCAGGTTCCATGCCAGTTCGAATTCTCGTTGGCGGCGAGAACAGGTTGCAGCATACGCGGTACGCGAACCGTTTCCGACATCACTCGCCAGCGGGAACTCACACTGACGTCAATTGCTCGCCACGCCGCCTGGTGGTTCTGCAAATCTGCAAGCTGGTCGTCGCAATCGCTTCTCGTTCCGTCAGCCTTACGAGAGCATTCGCGTCTCCGGCTTCCGTGGAAACCGGAGACGCATGCCGGTCATTCCGCGTTCATGCCCAGCCAGGTCATCATCGCGGTGTACATCCGAAGATTGAGCGTCATCTGCTCGCGCGTGATGAACTCGTGCTCGGAGTGGCCGGTGTACTCGGCGCCCGGCATGGACGGGCCGAAGTTCACGCCGTTCGGCAGCAGGCGTGCATTGGTGCCGCCGCCGATGCTTATCGGCTCGGCGTCATGCTGGCCGGTATAGTGCTTGAACACCGCCAGCAGCGGCCCGATGTGCGCCGGCCGCTCGGGATAATGCGGTTCGCTCATCTGCACGCGCACCTCCGGCGAGGCATGCCCGCGCCCTTGCGCCCAGCCGGTGATGGCGGCGCGCATGTCGCTTTCCAGTTCCGCAGCGGTCTTGCCGGCAGGCGCGCGGGTGTTGATGGCAAGCTCGACGCCGCCGTCCTGCGTCTTCGCCGTGCTCAGGTTGAGCGTGAGCGGGCCCATGAAATGATGCCGGTAGGCGGCATTGCCGAACTTCTCGCCGTACACGCCGGTGCCGACGAGGGTGTTGATGAAATCGATGGCGCGGCCGCCCGCGGTATCCGCCAGCTTCTCGCCCTCCAGCAGCGCCGCGGCATGCGCGATGGCGTTGATCCCATGCTGCGGCGAGGCCGAGTGCGCTGCCTTGCCCTTCGCCGTGATCGTGATGCGGTCCTGCGATTCCTCGAGGTGATAGCGAACGTCGTTACCCGCCTTCGCGATGCGCTCGCGGATGCGTTTCACCATCGCTGCGTCGGCATTGACGATCTCGATGAGCGCATCCTCGGGAACCTGGCTGATGAACGCGCCGCCTTGCAGCCTTTCAACGCGCGGCAGGGAAGCATTGGCATCCGCGACCGGCGCGAACTCCACCCACACGCCGCCCCAGCCCTTTTCCGCGACGACGACCGGATAGTCGGAATCGATCGCGACGTTCAGCTGCGGCGGATCCCAGCGCGTGAGCACCTCGCGAAACGGCTCCCAGTCGGATTCCTCGGTCAATGAAATGATGAGTTCGACGCGCCGCTTCAATGGCAGCTTCAGTTCCTTCAGCGTGCGCAATGCCTGCAGCGCCGTGGCGATCGGCGCCTTGTCGTCCTCGGTGCCGCGCGCGATCAGTTTGCCGGGCTCCGACTCGCTGTCGAGTTCGAACGGCGACTTGCGCCACTTCGAAGGGTCTGCCGGCTGCACGTCGCCGTGGGTGACGATGCCGAGCCGGTCCTCGGAATCTCCCAGTCCGACCACGAGGATGGCGCCGAGGTCGGTGAAGTCCAGGCCGTATTCTTCCGCGCGATCCTTCACGTAAGCCGCGAAGCGACGGAACTCCGGATTTTCCCAGTTGGGCACGCCTTCCTCGGCCACGGTCCGGAAAGTCACCAGTTGCGCGAGCACCTCGACCTGGTCGTCGTCATAGTGTTCGACGGCGTGGGCCGCGGCCCGCTGCGCCTGCTCGGGCACTTGAGCGCAGGCCGCGAGCGGAAACAGCAAGGGAAGGATGATGGCAAGGCGGCGCATGAATTCTCCTTTCAGTCGGCTTGTTGTTCTCGCCTTACAATAACCGAGCGCCGCTTCCATCGCGATCAACTGGACCGGATCGGCATCACGCAGCGGCAACCGGCGGGTTCTTTCCAGCTTCTCCGCAATCCGCGCTGGTCATTCGGGTTACCCTTGGGCGCGCGTCTTGCCTGGAATTGAAATGCTCAGCCTCGGTCCGCTTCCCATCCATGTTTTCGTGCTGATGCTTGCGCTGCTCGCCGCGACGCTGGCTGCGCGCGTCGTGGCGCGACGCATGCCTGGCACGCCCGTCCGCGTCTTTTCGCTGTTCGTGGACATGCTGCTGGTCGCCTTGCTTGCCGGGCGTCTCGTGTTCGTCATCCAGTGGTGGCCGCTGTACATGCAAGATCCCTGGGCGATCATCAAACCCGGAGACGGCGGCTACTCGATCACTGCCGCCATCATCGCCGCAGTGTCGTTTGCGCTCTGGAAGGCGCGCCGCGTTCCCGCCTTGCGGAAGCCGCTGGCCTGGGGAGGGCTCACGGGACTCGCCACCTGGTTCCTGCTCGCCGGCGCGCTGCTGCTCATGCAGCGCGCCACCATCACGCTGCCCGAGACCGGGTTCGCGCGCATGGAAGGCGGCAGCGTGCAGCTTGCCGAGTTCCGCGGCAGGCCCATGGTCGTCAACCTCTGGGCGACCTGGTGCCCGCCATGCCGGCGGGAAATGCCGGTGCTCGCCGAGGCGCAGCGCGACAATCCGGAGATCAGCTTCGTGTTCGTCAACCAGGGCGAAGCGCGCGAGCAGATCCAGCAGTATCTGCAATCCGCATCGCTGCACCTGCAGAATGTGCTGGTCGATCCGTTCTCGCACATGTCTCAGGCCGCCGGAGCGCGAGGCCTTCCGGTTACGCTGTTCTTCGACGCGCATGGCCGACTTGTCGACACGCACATGGGCGAGCTGACGCGCGCCGCGCTCGCGCAGAAACTTGAACGCCACTCCGCCGCGCGAGCGGCTTCCGCAATGAAAGGAGAATCCTGATGTCTGCACCCCGACTGCCTGTCGCCGCCCTGCCGCTGCTGCTCCTGTTCGCGATCACGGGCTGCGGCGATGCCAATGACAACGCGGCAAGCGGCAGGCCGGAGGTCATCGCCAACCTGGAACGGCAGGGCTTCGAGGTGTACGGGGAATTCGAGGCGCCAGGCGGCCTGCGCGCCTTCGCGGGCCTTGCCGGGCAGCATCCGGTGGCCATTTACCTGACGCCCGATGGCGAGCACGCCATCGCCGGTACGCTCATCGACGCGGCCGGCAATGACGCTGCTGCCGATGAGCTGCACCGGCTGGTGGCCGAGCCCATGTCGAAGAAGATCTGGCAGCAGCTCGATCAAAGCCACTGGGTGCGTGACGGCCAGCCGGACGCGCCGCGCGTGGTCTACGTGTTCACCGATCCGAACTGCCCGTACTGCCATCGCTTCTGGGAAGCGGCACGCCCCTGGGTCGAGGCCGGCAAGGTTCAGCTGCGGCATGTGATGGTGGGCGTCGTCCGGCCCGACAGTCCCAACAAGTCGGCGGCGATTCTTGCGGCGGAAGCGCCGGAGCAGGCGCTGGTGCAGAACGAGCTCAGCTTCGACGACGGCGGCATCCAGGGCGTGGCGGTCTCCGCCGAAACACGCGCGCAGCTCGACGTCAACGAGCGGCTGATGAGAGAACTCGGCTTCAGCGGCACGCCGGGCATCCTGTTCCGTGATCGTGACGGCATCGTGCAGCGTCGCTCAGGCCTGCCGATGCCCAACGACATGCCGACGGTGATGGGCCCGATCGAGTGATGCTGTACCGAAGGCAGCGGTAACCACCGCTGCCTTCATTCGTGGGGCGTCTCCGTCTCGCGATGCTCGGCGATCGGCAGGCGCCAGCCGTAGCGGATCGCCATGAATCTCAGCGTGAAGCACGACAGCGCACCGGCAACGATCACCGGCACCCGCGGCAATTCAAGATGCACGCCGATCACCGTCACTCCCGCGCCCACGAGCGCGGCGATGGCGTAGAGCTCGGCGCGCAACACCATGGGAATGCGCGCCACCAGGATGTCGCGCAGCATGCCGCCGCCGATGCCGGTGAGCATGCCGAGCAGGATGCAGCTCACGGGCCCGAGGCCGAAGGAGAGCGCCTTCAGCGCGCCGGTCACCGCGAACAGCGACAATCCCGCCGCGTCCGAGATCAGCACCGGCTGCTCCAGGCGATCGACGAGCTGGAAGCGATAGAAGGTGATCAGCCCGGCGGCCGCGGAAGCGGCGAGATAGCGCCAGTCGATCAATGCCACCGGCGGCACCGCGCCGATCAGCAGGTCCCTGGCAACGCCGCCGGCCGTGGACGCCGCGAAGGAAAGCACCAGCACGCCGAACAGATCAAGCCGCCGCCGCACGCCGATGGTCGCGCCGCTGATGGCGAACACGAAAGTTCCGGCGAGATCGAGGATGAGCAGGAAAGCGGACACGGCATACCCATCGACTGACGTGGTGAAGCACTATAACAGCGCCCGCCGGATTGCGAGTGCATCAGGAACCGTAAAGCACCACGTCTTCGGCCTTCCAGCGGCTCTCCAGCGTGTTGCCGGGAACGGTTGCGACATGGCGCATGCCGATCTTCTCCGCCACGCGCCGCGAGGCATGATTTTCCGGTGCGATGACCGCAACCGCCCGCGGCCGCTTCGCGACGTTGAGCACGTGGTCCAGCGCCGCGCGTGCGAGCTCCGTGGCCAGCCCCTGGCCCTGCCAGCGCGGATCGATCCACCAGCCGAGATGCCAGTCATCGACGAGTTCCAGCGGCTGCGCGCCCACCACGCCGATGACCTCGCCGGATTCCTTGAGGCGCGCCGGCCCGAAGCACACGCCGGCCTTCTCC
>JAJUFS010000136.1 GCA_029263725.1 Gammaproteobacteria bacterium
AGTCATGCGTCCTTTTTCTTCTTCCTTCTCCCTTCCTACTTCTTCCTCAACACACCGATCCTCTCCCCCACGCGCATCCTGTTGCCGGGGAGCAGGTGTTCGCCCCAGTCGACGGCATCGGGTTCGGTGAGCAGGATGACGGTCGAGCCCATGTTGAAGCGGCCGAGTTCCTGGCCCTTCTTCAGCACGACGTCGTCGCTGGCGTAATGCCAGCGGCGGATCTGGCGGCCCGCCGGCGGGGTGATCTCGCCGGCCCAGACGGTCTCGATGCTGCCGACGAAGATCGCGCCGACCGCGACCAGCGCCATCCTGCCCAGCGGGGTTTCGAACAGGCAGACCACGCGCTCGTTGCGCGCGAACAGGCGCGGAATGCTGGAAGCGGTGAGACCATTGACGCTGAACAGCCGCCCCGGCACGTGCAGCATCTGCGTCAGCCGTCCGTCGCAGGGCATGTGGATGCGGTGATAATCGCGCGGCGAGAGATACAGCGTCGCGAACTCGCCGTTCATGAACGGCGCGGCAAGCCCGGGATCTCCGAGCAGTTCTTCCGCCGAATAATCCATGCCCTTGGCCTGGAAGATGCGCCCTTCGCGGATCGCGCCCGCCTGGTTGACGATGCCGTCCACCGGCGAGACCACGCTGTCCGCGGCCTCATCCAGCGGCCGCGCTTCGGGTTTCAGCGCGCGGGTGAAGAAGGCGTTGAAGCTCTCGTAGGCTTCGAAGTCCTCGCGCTGCGCTTCCTGCATGTTGACGTCATACGCCTTGGCGAAGGCGCGCATGGCCGCGCGCGTCACCGCGCCGCCGCGAATGCGGGTGAGCGCGTGCATGAAGCGCGACAGGAAGTGATGCGGCAGGATGTACTGCGGCCAGATGCGCAGCGCCTTCTCAATGCTCATGCCCGTGTCCGTGCTGATGATGGTCGTGGTGATCCTGCTGGCGCTCGACCGGGACGGCGAGCGTGACCGGGTCCCGGCCGGCCAGCGAGAAGATGAAGGAAACCGTATCGCCGGCACGCAACGGCCCGGCCGGGTCGAACAGCATCACGTGCAGCCCGCCGGGTTCCAGCGCGACGCAATCGTTCGCGGACACCGTGAGTGAGCGCAGGTGCCGCATCGACGTCCTGCCGTCCTTCTCGACGGTGCGATGCACCTCGGCGCGCGCGAAACCTTCCGCGGCCACCCCTTCGATGACGATGTCCGCGTCAGTGTCATTGCACAGCCGGCCGTAGGCGGCGAGCACCTTCGCCACGGGCGGCGCTTCGCGCACCCAGAGCCGTTCGGCGCGCAAGGGTTCGGCGGCCTGCGCGGGCAGTGCCGTGGCCAGCAGGCCGGTGAGGGCGAGTCTTGCGATCATTCAAAACGCTCCGTGGTGTTTCTTCAGGACCTGCCGAGGAGCTGGGCGACGTCGGCGGCGATGGCATCGGCGTGCAGCGGTGGCGTGAAGAAGCCATGCACGGCGGCATCGGGACCGATGAGCACGATGGTGGAGCTGTGGATCACGTCGTAGCCCTGTTCCAGCGGTTGCAGCTCGTAGGCCACGCTCATCGCCTGTGTGATCCTGTCGAGGTTGGCGCGGTCACCGGTGGCGCCGATGAACGCGGGATCGAAGTAATCCAGGTAGGCGCGGATGGTCTCCGGCGAATCGCGTTCGGCGTCGACCGAGACGAACAGCACGCGCGGCGCCACGCCCTTCCGCTCGCGCAGCTGGTCGACCACCCGGTCGAGCATGAACAGCGTGTTGGGGCAGACGTCCGGGCAGTGCGTGAAACCGAAGAACACCAGCGTCCAGTCGCCGCCGAGGTCGGCGCGGGTGAAGGGCGCGTTTTCGGTGGAGCGCAGCTCGAACTCGGGCAGCGGCCGCGGGGCGCTCAACAGCGTACCGGCGTGGAACTGCGGCGGCGGTTCCGGGCTGAACAGCGTGACGCCGGCGATCACGCCGCCAATGGCGGCAATCACGGCGACAACGACGAGGAGCAGGGCACGAATGTTCATGGGCGCGGATTATTGCACATCGCTGCCGGCATATCGCTTTCCTCACCGCTGCCGTTCGCGCGGCGCGCCCGGTATGATGGCGGCCCACTGTTCCTGTTGCGGGATGACCAGGTGAACGAGCCTTTCGACGACATCGTCACACATCTTCATACGGCCACCGATTTCATTCGCTGGGGCGCCAGCCGCTTCGCCGAGGCCGGCCTGCATTACGGCCATGGCACCGACAACGCGCTCGACGAGGCGGTGGCGCTGGTGCTGCATGGCCTGCATCTTCCCTACGATTGCCCGGACCGCCTGCTGGATGCGCGCCTGACCTACACCGAGAAGCATCGCGTCTTCGGCCTGCTGGCACGGCGCGTCGATGAGCGCATTCCCGCCGCCTACATCACCGGCCGCGCCTGGTTCGCCGGACTGGAATTCAAGGCGGATGCGCGCGCGCTGGTGCCGCGCTCGCCCATCGCCGAACTGATCGAAGCGCGCTTCGAGCCCTGGACAGGGGCGGACGGGGTGCGCCGCGTGCTGGACCTTTGCACCGGCGGCGGTTGCATCGCGCTGGCCTGTGCGCACTACCTGCCGGACGCGCAGGTCGACGCCGTCGACATTTCCGCCGATGCGCTGGCGCTGGCGGCGGAGAACGTCGCCCTGCATGGCGCGGAGAACCAGGTCGAGCTGTTCGAGGGCGACCTGTTCGCGGCGCTGCCCGCGGGGCGCAAGTACGACATCATCGTCAGCAATCCGCCCTATGTGGATGCGCGCGACATGGCGGCGCTGCCGGATGAATACCGCCACGAGCCGGAGCTGGGACTCGCGGCAGGCGCCGATGGCCTGGACATCGCCCGGCGCATCCTCGCCGGGGCGGGCGACTGGCTGGCCCCGGGCGGCATCCTGGTGGTGGAAGTCGGCAACAGCGCCGCGGCGCTGGCCGACGCCTTCCCCGAAGTCGCCTTCACCTGGCTGGATTTCGAGCGTGGCGGCGACGGCGTGTTCCTGCTCACCGCCGAGGAACTGGCGCGGCACGCCGCGGTATTCAGGAAAGGCTGATGGCCGGCAACCGTTTCGGCGAAATGTTCACCGTCACCACCGCGGGCGAAAGCCACGGTCCCGCGCTGGTGGCGATCGTGGACGGCTGCCCGCCGGGACTGGCGCTTGCCGAAGAGGACATCCAGCGCGAGCTGGACCGCCGCCGTCCCGGCACGTCCCGCCATACCTCGCAGCGGCGCGAGCCGGATGCGGTGCGGATTCTCTCCGGCGTGTTCGAAGGCCTGACCACCGGCGCGCCGATCGCGCTCCTGATCGAGAACGCCGATGCGCGTTCGCGCGATTACGACGAGCTGGCACGCGTGTTCCGCCCCGGCCATGGCGATTTCACCTGGCAACGCAAGTACGGCATCCGCGACCATCGCGGCGGCGGCCGCGCGTCTGCGCGCGAGACCGCCATGCGGGTCGCCGCTGGCGCCATCGCCCGCAAGTGGCTGCGCGAGCGCTTCAACCTGCAGATCCGCGCCTGTCTCACCGCGCTGGGCGAGATCGAGCTGCCCGTCGAAGACTGGGACGCGGTGGCCGGCAATCCCTTCTTCACTGCCGCCCCCGCAAGCGTGCCGGAACTTGAAGCCGCCATCGAAACCTTGCGGCGCGAAGGCGATTCCTGCGGCGCGCGCGTGCGGGTCGAGGCGCTGAACGTGCCGGCGGGCCTGGGAGAGCCGGTGTTCGACCGGCTGGATGCGGATATCGCCAAAGCGATGATGAGCATCAACGCGGTGAAAGCCGTCGGCATCGGTGACGGTTTCGACGTGGTGCGCCAGCGCGGCAGCCGGCATCGTGACGAGATCACGCCGGAAGGCTTTCTCTCCAATCACTCCGGCGGAATGCTGGGCGGCATCAGCACCGGCCAGGACATCATCGTGGACGTCGCCTTCAAGCCGGCATCCAGCATCCGCATTCCGGGGCGCAGCATCGACGTCGACGGAAATCCTGTCGAGGTGGTCACCAAGGGCCGTCACGATCCCTGCGTCGGCATTCGCGGCGTGCCGGTGTGCGAGGCCATGCTGGCGATCACGCTCATGGATCACTGCCTGCGGCATCGCGCACAGAACGCGGACGTGCACGATCACGGCTGAAGCGGCATCCGATTGTTGCTAGAATTCGCCCCGTTTTTTCCTCTCGGACGGCAATGCCCGGCGCGTGGCGCGCTGCAACCGTCCCTGCCATCCACATCGCGGTACGCCGCAAGGATTCTTTGATGAAGAAGTACAACGTTGCCGTCGTGGGCGCCACGGGCGCCGTCGGCGAAACCCTGCTGTCCATCCTCGAGGAACGCGACTTCCCGGTGGACAGGCTGTTTGCGCTCGCAAGCAGCCGTTCGGCGGGCTCGCGCATCCAGTTCAAGGGTCGCAGCCTCGTCGTCCAGGACCTCGCGGACTTCGATTTCTCCCAGGTGCAGATCGCGCTGTTCTCCGCCGGCGGCAGCGTCTCGGAAGAATACGCGCCGAAGGCCGCC
>JAJUFS010000087.1 GCA_029263725.1 Gammaproteobacteria bacterium
CGCGGCGTAGCGCAGGCGCAGGTAGATGCGGTTGTGCTCGGAGATGGTGGCCACGAACGCCGCGCGCGCGAGCTTCTGCGGCATCAGCTGGTTTTCCAGGAAGATGTCGTGGGCGTGCGCAGTGATGCTGAAGCTGCCGTCGAGGTGATCGGCAAGGATCATCGCCGCGGTCGACGGATAGGTGGCCCAGTGCGCGTGGATGTGATCGGGCACGATGCGGCGCACGTCCTCTAGCAGCCCGATGGCGCGCATCCAGGTGATCAGGCTGCGCGCCAGCACGCCGGGATGCTTCCACATAGAGCGCAGCATCTGCACGGGATGCTTCAGCGTCAGCGCCGGGCGGCGGACCAGCATCCCGGCCACGGCACGCACGTCGTGCCACCAGCCATGCCGCCAGCTCACCCGGTCCAGCAATTGCGCGGCATCCTTCTGCACCAGGTCATTGCGCGGGCGGCGCAGCGAGAAGATGCGCACGTCGACGCCGGCATCGAGCAGCGCGCGGATCTCGCGCACGATGAAGGTCTCCGACCAGGCGGGAAACATGGACACCACGTAAAGCACGCGCATCGGCCTGCGCTTCATCGCGTAGGGCTGCAGCGGAATGACCTTGCCGGGCATGGCCTGGAAGTTCATCGAGCTCACGCGTCCCTCCCCTGCGTCATCGAGATCAGGCCGCGTACCGCCAGCATGTGGCCTTCCAGCCAGCGCGCCGGCACGCGCGCGATGTGCGAGTCGCGCAACGCCGGCAGGAACATGCCGGCCAGCGCGAGCAGGTAGATGCCGAGCTGCATGACCAGCAGCAGCTGGTAGAACAGCGAGCCGCGCGCCAGCAGCACGCCGCAGGCGAGTGCGACGAACGCGAACAGCGGCGCCAGCAGGCGCAGGACGATGTGCGAGAAGTAGCGCAGCCAGAGCGGATTGATCACCGGCAACAGCAGGCCGGGTCGCGCGAGCAGCAGGCGCCAGCGCATCGCCACGCGCCGCACCCGTTCGATGGCCGCGGGTCCGTGCTGCCGCCGCGTGGCGGCATCCTGCGCGACGGTGCTGCGGTAACCGCGCCGCGCGGCGTTCATCGGCAGCACCTGCTCATCGATCCCGGATTCGAGCAGCCGCGGCAGCAACCTGGCACGCACCGCCAGCAATCCGCCGGAGGTCACCGGCACCGATCCCGAAAGGCTTTCGGCGAGCCGCAGCGCCAGTTCCGCATGGTCTTCCCCGCGCACCACGCCGTTGACGACGCCGACGCCGGCATCACCGAAGTGCGCGAGCACGGCGCGCACCGCGTCGCGTTCCAGCAGATATTCGGCGCCGGTGAAGATGATCACGTCGCCGCCGGCATGCGCCGCGGCGAGTTCGAGGCAGGCGGCGCGACCCAGACGCGCGGGGTTCTCGATGAGCTTCACGCGCGGGCTTTCGAAGGCGCGCACGCGTGCCGCGGTGTCGTCGCGGCCGCCGTCGACGATGACCAGCACCTTGAGAAGATCATGCGGGTAATCGAGCGTGAGGCTGTTGCACAGCTTGGCGTCGATGTCCTGCGCGGCATCGGCGGCGATCACCACCAGCGTCACCGGCGGCAGCTGCTCGCGGCGCGTGAGCGGCAGCCGCCGCAATCGCGCGCGCGCCGTGATCAGCAGCGGATAGAGCACCCAGGTGTGCAGCAGCGCCAGCACCGCGATCCAGAAAAGCCATTCGACGAGCATGTTCACGCCTCCCTCCTCCCCGGCGCTCCCAGCGCCTCTTCCTCCAGCTGCCCGAACAGGCCGCGGGCGATCTTCTGCGTGCAGAAGCGGCAGTACTCGGCTGCCACTGCCATCGCGCGGTTTTCCATCCAGTCGCGCAACATCGCGCAGGAGGTGTTGCCGCGTACCGAGAAGCGCGGCACGACCTTCTGCTCGCCCGGCTGCCAGCGGCCGGGGCGATCGACGCAGACGGCGCGAAAGCCGGCGGCAAGGGCGCGCTCCACGAAGCTGCGTCCCGGACTGCGGCCGGCGGTGCCGAGCAGCGTGACCTCGAAACCGATGCGGTCTTCCAGCATGCCGCGGGCACGGGCGAGTTCCTGGGTGATGCGCACCGGCGCGGAATCCGCCGGCGGCATCGCCTGCAGTTGTATCGACATGCCCGCGGACGCCATGCCGCGCAGCTCCGACCAGCCGAGAAAGCCGCGCCTGCCGACGTTCGCCGGATGCACGAAGAAATCCGCCGGCAGGCGGCGTTCCCACAGCGCCGGCAATACCGGATCGGCATGCGAGGCGAGACCGTGATCGAAAGTCAGCGCAACCGCATGACCGGAAGGCGGCGCGGCGCGCCCGCCGTTGGCGTCAAGCAGGTCGCGGATGCTGGTGATCGCCCAGCCGCGCGCGCGTATGGCGATCAGGTGGGCGCGGAAGCTCGCCAGCGAGACGTCGCGCGCGGCGTGTTCCGCCAGCACGCGTTCGTGGATGGCGCCGTAACGCAGCGCGGTGACTTCCCGCACCCGGGGCGCGGCGCTGAAGCGTGCGAGGTTCGCCATCATCTCGCGCTCCTGATCGGCGAGCGGCCGCCGGGCGAATAGCTGAGGAACAGGGTGACGACGTTCTCGGTGAAGTCCACCGCAGGGTCGGTGCTGTCGTTGTCCAGGTAGGAGAAGCCCGCGACCACCGACCACTGCCGGCTGAAGCGGAAGTCGAAATCCAGTCCAGCCTCGCGGTAGCTGTCCTCGCGATCCACTTCGGTGTACTCGGATTCCGCGCCCGTGGCCTGCAGGGCCACGCCCAGCGACGGCGACAGCGCGAAGCGGAACGCGAGGCGCAGCCCGTGCTGCTTCTGGTCGTAGATGGAGGAGAAGTAATCCACGCGCCGCAGGTAGGGCCCCGCGCTCCATTCGTGCGCGCCGAAGCCGCGGTTGTAACGAATGGAAAAGGTGTTGGCGACATGCGGGTTGGCGAGCGCGGTGACGTTCCATACCGGCTGCGGCCGCAGCAGGTCGTCGTTGAGCAGGTCCTCGGTGGTGCCGGCGCGGCGCTCGAAGCTCGCATACAGCCGCGAGGAACTGGTTCGCCGCAGGCTGGCGCGCAGCCAGCCCACGGTGGCATCGTGCTTCACGCCGCTGTCGAACTCGATGCGCGCCCTGCCCGCTCCCAGCGAATACCAGCGGTTGTTGCCGCTGCTTTCCCAGGAGAGATAGGCCTCGCGGCGATCATAGTCCTCGGCATCCTGGCCCTCGTCGAAGCCGAGCTGGCTGACGCCGGCGAAGATGCCCATGTTGCTGCGCGAGGAGAACTCGTGCGTCCACTGCACATTGGCGGTGTCGCGGCTGTGATCGATCTGGCTGACCTCGGCATTCACCTCGGCGCGCGCCACACCTATATCAAAGGAGTCGGCGCTGCCGGCGCGCAGCCTGACGATCGGCCCCGTCTCCAGCACGTCGATGCGCTGCACGTTGTCCGGGCCGCCGGTATCCAGCGGGTCGATCACGGCGTTGCCGAACTGCCCGTTCAGCTGCCACTCGAACATGTCGCGAACGATGGCGAAGTTGGCGCCCGCAAACAGGTTGCCGCGCCATTCGTTGTCGAAGCGCGCATCCTGGTAGTCGCGGTAGCTGGCGTTGCCGAGCAGCAGCGCATCGATGCGCGGGCCCTCGTATTCCCAGTTCGCCAGCAGCTCGAAGACGTTCACGCGCTCGTCTTCCTCCTGGTCGGGCACGCGGTCGATGTTGTCGGTACGGAAGGCGCCGGCGCGAATGCTCAAGCCGGGCGGCACCTCCTCGCCTTCGAGCATGGAACGCAGTTCAGGGCTGGCGGCCTCGGCAGCGCCTGCCGCCAGCATGGCGAGCCACGCCGCCTGCCGGATGATGGCGAGGCGCTTCATTGCGCGTGCCGCTCGCGCGTGGCGAGCGCCTTGCTGGAAGACGGCCGCGGCGTGTCGATGTCGAAATCGTTGAACACCACGCCGACGAACTTCTCGCGCGGGAAGGTGGCCACTGCCTCGAGCAGTTCCTCGCGGCTGACCTCGCCATAGCGCACCACCAGCACGACGTAATCGCACCAGTTGGCAAGAATGCGTGCATCCGCCGAGGCGTCCAGCGCCGGCGCATCGACGACGATGTAGCGATCCGGGTAGCGGTTGCGGATCACGTCGACGAAGGAGCGCATGCGCGGCGTGCTGAAGAACTCGATGGGCTTCTGCCGCTTGCGCCCGACCGGCACGGCGCGCAGGCGCGGAATGCCGGTGCCGTAGATGACGTCGGCGACGTTGACGTTCTCCGGCGCATCCAGCAGGTCGGTAAGGCCGTAGCGCACCCGTCCGCCAAGCAGCTGGTCAACGCTGGGCGAGTCGCGGTTGCAGTCGATGAGCATGGCGGTGCGGTTCTCGTCGAAGGCGAAGGCCGCGGCGAGATTGCGCGCCACGAAGCTCGTGCCCGCGCCGGAACGCACCGAGGCGACCAGCGTGACGAAATTGCCCTGCGCCTGCTGCATCAGCAGGGTGCGGATGTTGCGGAAGGACTGCACCACCTTGCTGTGCTCGGAGTTGAACTCGATCAGGCGGTTGCGCAGGTAGATCTGCCGGTCCAGCGGCACCGGGTCGCTCATGCGGCGGATGGCGAGCTCCGAGCCCGGCGTGCGCAAAAGCGCTTCCTCGTCCTGCGGGGCGGCGGCAATGTCGCCCGGCAGCGTGCCGTCGACGGACTGTGGGCGGGACTGAATCGGCATCGTGAAGCTCTCCTCGTGGGCGGCCGGCGGCCGTCTCACAACATGTCTGCAAAACGCAGCGCCGCGACCAGCGCATAACACGCCATCAGCACGACCACGGCCGCGATCGCCGTGGTCCAGGCGCGACGGTTGACGGTGCGCACGCCGTCATCGGCGAGCACCGGCACGGTGCCGAGCACCGGGATGGCAAGCTCCCGCGAGATCACCGCGCCGGTGCGGATGCGATCGTCGAACTGCACGCGCAACAGCACGTTGCCGATGGCGATGGCGAAACCGAGCAGCGGCCCGAGCATGGCGAAATGGGCGAACTGCAGGCCGGACGGCGCGAGCGGCACGCTGGGCGGCTCCTGCATGGTCAGCACCAGGCCTTCGCCGTCGTCTTCCATGTTCACCGCGAGCCGCGCGTTCTCGCGGCGGCGAACCAGATCGTCATGGATCTCGCGCGTGACCTCGTAGTCGCGCAGCAGCTCGTCGGCGCGCGCTTCCAGCCCGGCGACGTCCACGCCGCGCGAATATTCCTCTTCCAGCCACTCCTGGCTCTGCTGGATGCGGCTCTCCAGGGCGGCGATCTGCGCGCGCACCTGGTATAGGTCGCGTCGGATCTGCTGGCGCATCGGGCTGCTGGCAAGCTGCGCCGCGCTCGCCGTGCCGCCGCCCTCGCCGCTGCGCGCGGCTTCGAGCTGCGCCCTGGTGGCCTCGATCTGCTGCTTGAGGGTGACGATGTCGGGATAGGTGTCGAGATACTGGAGCCGCAGCGTGGCCAGGCGGTTTTCCATCTCGGCGAGCTGGTCCAGCAGCTGCTCCTCGCGGGTCACGCCCACCGCGGCAAGCGAGTCGTCCTCGAGCTGCGCCATGAGCTCGCGCTCGGTGATGCGCGCGGCCTCGAGATCCAGCCGCGCGTTCTGGATGCTGCGGCGGAGATCGACGATGTTGCTGCCGACTGCGCCGCTTTCCCCGGGGCGGATGTCCTCGTGCTCGGCCAGGAACTCGCGCAGCTTGCGTTCCGCCTCCTGCATGCGCTCGCGGTACTTGTCGACCTCGGCGGAAATGAACTCCAGCGCGCTCTCGTTGGCGACCCGCTTGCTTTCGCGCGCGCGGGTCATGAACTCGCTTGCGGCGGCGGTCACCACCTTGAAGGCGCGTTCCGGCGAGGTGTTGCGATAGCTGATGGTGACGAGCTCGAGCCCGGTGGTCTCGATCTTGATCGCCTTGCGCAGCTGTTCCATCAGCTGCTCGCGCTCCAGCAGCGTCAGCGGCTTTTCATCCAGCCAGCCGCCGGCGCGGATGATTTCCTCGAGCACGTCACGGCGATGCAGGACGCGGCGCGCGATCTCGGAGGGGTCCTCGACGACTTCGCTCACCGCCGTGCCCTTCATCAGCGGCGCGGTGATCTGTTCCTGGTCGACGAGGATGTCGCTGCGCGATTCGTACTTCTCCGGCCACAACAGACCCGCGGCCATCATCACCAGGCTCACCAGCAGCACGGTCACGGCGATCGCGTTCGGCCGGCGCAGCGCTTCCTTCTTGATGATGTTCAGTTTCTCGACGATCGTCATTCGTTGCTCCCGAGGAGATTGACGTGGCTTCAGAACATGCGCTCGGGAATGGCGATGACATCGCCGGGTTCCAGCGCGTAGTTCGTCGACAGATCGCCTTTCTGCAGGATGTCCCCGAGATTCACGTTGTAGCGCCGCGTTTCCTCGTCCGCCTTCCGGTAAAGCACTGCACGGTTGGGCGAAGCGAAGTCGGTCAGGCCGCCGGCCTCGAGCACGGCGTCGAGCACGCTCATGCCCGGGCGGAAGGCCAGGCTCAGCGGATTGTTGACGGCGCCGGTGACGCGCACCCGCGACAGGAACTCATGGCTGTTGAGCTCCTGAAGGATGACCACCACGTGCGGTTCGCGGATGTACTGCGAAAGCGCCCGCTTGATGTTGGCGGCCACCTGCTGGGGGGTGAGTCCGCCCGCCTGGACGTCGCCGAGCAGCGGCATGGAGATGCGCCCATCGGGCCGCACCGGCACGGTCACTGACAGCTCCGGGTTCTGCCAGACGCTGACGCTGACCACGTCGTCGACGCCGATGTGGTACTCGTCGACGGCGAGCACGCGCTCGCTGCGGGTGCTGGCGCCGTTCGAAGGCGCGGGCGGCGCGCTGCCGCAGGCGCCGAGCAGCATGCAAAGGCAGGCAACAAGAATGACTGCGAATCTCATAAGGTCCCCTGCTGTTTATGCTTTCGATACGCGAGCCGCAGGCGGCCGCGCGCCACGAATGTTGTTCCGGAGGCTGCACGCTTCCGGTCTGCAACACGCTATTTGCCGGGCAGAGGACAAGCCATTGGGTGAACAACCTAAATGCTTCGGGGGCCGGTGGGTGTTAACCCGTATGGTGTTGCGAGGAGAAAGAAAGCGAGGATGAAGCCGTGAAAACAGCGCAGGAAGGCAGCGTTCATGCGCTATCAGCGGTGCTATGAAATCCTCGGCGTGGATGGCGATTGCGACTGGCGCGGCCTGCGGCTCGCCTATCGCCGGCGCATCCATGCCTGTCATCCTGATCGCGGCGCCGCGCCGGACAGCCGGGCGTTCACCGACCTGGTGCGCGCCTGGCGCCTGCTCGCCGACTATCGCCGCCGTCATGGCCGGCTGCCCGATCCCGGGCTGCAAGTCGACGACGGGCACCTGCCGCAGCCCGAGCCCGCCGCGCAACGCATGCCGGCCGTCGGCGCCGTCCTCGATGATGCGCCTTCATTGCCTTTCCGCTGGCGCATCCTGCCCGGCTATTGTCATGCCGCGATCGCCGGCTTCCTGGTGATCGTCGGCATGACCGTCGCCAGCAGCCTGCCGCTGGAAGCGCCGGAAAGGCCCGCGGCGAAATCTTCCGCCACGCTCGCGCTCGGCATGCGACCCGAAGAGGTGCTCGACCTGCAGGGCGTGCCGCAGTTCACCTATGGGTCGGTGTGGTTCTACGGCGAGAGCGGCATCGTGTTCGCGGATGGCTGCGTCGTCGGCTGGGAGGACCTGCCTCCTTATGCGCTGGCGGCAAGGGAACGCATGCGGCGCGCCGAGCGCAAGGCGGGCGCGCGCAGCTTCTGCGAACCCGACGGCTGATCAGCGCGCTCCCTTGCCGAACAGCACCACTTCCACCGTGCGCAGCAGGATGGTGATGTCCAGCAGCAGGCTGTAGTTCTTGATGTAGTAGAGATCGTACTTGAGCTTCTCGGCGGCATCGCGCACCGA
>JAJUFS010000182.1 GCA_029263725.1 Gammaproteobacteria bacterium
CCACAGCCGGCCCTGGAACTTGCCGACGAGCTCGAAGTCGCCTTCCACGTCCTCGTAGCTCGCCACCGGCGTGAGGAAATCGCGCGGATTGGCAAGACCGTTGGCGCCGATCGGGCCGAGGTCCGGCAGGCGCAGGATGGCGCCGAAGTTTTCCGCCACGTAGCCGCGCGCCTGCCCATCCAGCAGCTCCACGCGGAAACGCACGCCGCGCGGAATCACCGCGATCTCCTGTGGTTCGACTTCGAGCACGCCGAGCTCGGTGCAAAGGCGCAGCCGGCCGAGCTGCGGCACGATCAGCAGCTCGCCATCCGCGTCATAGAAATAACGGCCTTCCATGGAACGGTTGGCGAGATACATGTGCACGCCGATGCCGGCCTGCACCGCAGGGCTGCCGTTGCCGGCGATGGTGAACAGGCCGTCGACGAAGTCGATGGGCGCGGACGGGAGCTCGAACGGGCTCCAGCGCAGCTGGTTCGGCGTGGCAGGAAGTTCGTCAAAGCGGTTGTGAAAATGCCCTTCCGCCAGCAGGCGGAACTCGCCGTGCATCACGGCGGGACGGATGCGGTACAGCCAGGAACGCTTGTTGGCGTGACGTGGCGCCGTGAACGCCGTGCCGGAAAGCTGTTCCGCGTACAGGCCGTACGCTGCCTGCTGGGGCGAGTTGCGACCCTCCGGCAGCGCGCCTTCCAGCGCTTCCGTTGCGAACTCGCTGCCGAAACCGGACATGTAATTCTTCTTCGCCGACATTTCCCTGTTTCCTTCAAAAAACGTTGGGGTTCGCTGCGCTCACCCCAACCTGATGCTTGCCCGAAGCCCTGCGGTGTAACGAGAAGATTCTCATTCCTGGCGCGAAGCGCGGTCGTTTTCCGGGAGGGAGTTTACGGGTTGTAAATGACCGGCCGGAAAACGCCGCGCGACAAAGCCAGGGGCGAAAGGATTCCGTTACAACACGCCGCGCTTCATCTGGTCGCGTTCGATCGACTCGAACAGCGCCTGGAAGTTGCCTTCACCGAAGCCTTCGTTGCCCTTGCGCTGGATGATCTCGAAGAAGATCGGGCCGATGCAGTTCTGGGTGAAGATCTGCAGCAGCTTCTTCTGCTTCGTTTCGGGATCGGCGTCCATGAGGATCCGATTGCGCTTGAGGCGCTCAATGTCCTCATTGTGGTTCGGGATCTTCTCCTCGATCACCTCGTAGTAGGTGTCCGGGGTGTCCAGGAACTCGATGCCGTTGGCGCGCAGGCCTTCGACGGTGTCGTAGACGTTGTCGGTGAACAGCGCGATGTGCTGGATGCCCTCACCCTTGTACTCGCGCAGGTACTCGTTGATCTGCGATTTCTCGTCGGAGGATTCGTTGAGCGGAATGCGCACCATGCCGTCCGGCGCGGTCATCGCCTTGGAGACGAGGCCGGTCTGCGCGCCCTTGATGTCGAAGTAGCGGATCTCGCGGAAGTTGAACAGCTTCTCGTAGAAGTCCGCCCAGGTCTTCATGTTGCCGTAGAAGACGTTGTGCGTGAGATGATCGATGAAGGTGAGACCGAGGCCCTTCGGACGGCGGTCGTCGGTGATGTACTCGAACTCGTCCTCGTAGGCCTCGCCCTTGTCACCGTACTTGTCGACAAGGTACAGCGCGGCGCCGCCGATGCCTTCCAGCGTCGTGGTCGAGAGCGCCAGCGTCTCCGGCTTGTTGGCGAAGAACTTCGCGCCGTTTTCCTTCGCGAGCTTCTCGGCCTTGGCGCCGTCCTTCACGCGGATGGCGAAGCCGCAGGCGCAGGGGCCGTGGGCGGCCGCGAACTCGGCGGCGAAGCTGTTCGGCTCTTCATTGACCAGGAAGTTGACGTCGTTCTGGCGATACAGCGTGATCTTCTTGCTCTTGTGTTTCGCGATCGCCGTGAATCCCAGCTTGCGGAACAGTTCGTGCAGCATCGCGCCGTCGGGGGCTGCGTATTCGACGAACTCGAAGCCATCCACGCCCATGGGATTCTCGAAAAGATCTGCCATTTCACACCTCGCAGTTTGAGTGAGTCACGGGCGGCTTGCGCCCGGAGCGCCGCGGATTATACGGGCTTGCAGGCATTGCATGCATCCGCGCAACACGGCGAATTTCGGGTATTGCCTGATTTTTCAGTCACTTGCCGCCATGCGGCATTGATCCAGATCAACCGAGCCGCGTGCGGACGTCAAAGAGTTCGGGGAAAAAGGTGAGATCGAGGGCCTTGCGGAGGAAACCGACCCCGGAGGAGCCGCCGGTGCCGGGCTTGAAGCCGATGATGCGTTCCACGGTCTTCATGTGTCGGAAGCGCCACAGCTGGAAGTTTTCCTCGATGTCGACCAGCTTCTCGGCCATTTCATAGGCGTCCCAGTACCGCTC
>JAJUFS010000028.1 GCA_029263725.1 Gammaproteobacteria bacterium
CGCGCATCACCGACTTCACGAAGGACTTCACGTCATCGTGCGTGATGCGGCCCTTCACGCCGGAACCGCGTACCTTGCCGAGGTCCACGCCGAGCTCGCGCGCGAAGCGACGCACCGAGGGCGAGGCGTGCGCGCGCGAGAAGGAGGTTTCATCCACCGCGGGAAGCGCGGGCGCTTCCGTCTTCGCCGGCGCCTCGCTTGCGGCCTTCGGCTTTTCGGCCGGCGCGGGCTGCGGCGCGCTTTCCTGTTTCGGCGCTTCCGCCCTGGTCTCGGCGGGCGCCGGTGCTTCCTGGACACCGCCTTCAGCAACTTCCAGCACGGCGATCACGCTGCCCTCGGAAACCTTGTCGCCATTGCCGACCTTCATCTCGACGATGGTGCCGGCCTGCGGCGCCGGCACGTCCATGGCGGCCTTGTCGGTCTCCAGGGTGATGAGCGGAGTCTCGACCTCGACCTTGTCGCCCGCCTTCACCAGCACGTCGATGACCTCGACGTTCTCGAAATCGCCGATGTCGGGGACCTTTATCTCGATTCGTTCTGCCATTTACGTGGCTCCAGGTTCTGATTCTTTACCGTGAGACGTAAGACGTGAGACGCAAGACGATCAGCATGGTCGTCTCCCGTCTCACCTTTCACGTCTTACGTTTCTTCACGCCAACCACGGATGCGGCTTGTTCGGGTCGATGCCGAACTTCTTCTTCGCCTCGAGCACGACCTTCATGTCGATGGCGCCGTCATCGGCCAGCGCGCGCAGCGCGGCGAGCGCGACGTGGTAACGATCGACCTCGAAGAAGTGCCGCAGCTTCTCGCGCGAATCCGAGCGGCCGAAGCCGTCGGTGCCGAGCGTGACGTAACGGCGCGGCACCCAGTTGCGGATGCCGTCGGCGTAGGCGCGGATGTAATCGCTCGCGGCGATGACCGGGCCTTCGGTCTTCTCCAGCATCTGCGTCACCCACGCCTTCTGCGGTGCCTTCTCCGGGTTGAGCAGGTTGAAACGGTCGACCGCCATGCCGTCACGGCGCAGCTCGGTGAAGCTGGTCGCACTCCACACGTCGGCGGCGATGCCGTAGTCGTTCTCGAGCAGCTCGGCGGCGGCCTCGACCTCGCGCAGGATGGTGCCGGAGCCCAGCAGCTGCACGCGCGCCTTCGGCCTGGAGAGTTCCGAAGGCTTCAGCGGGTACAGGCCCTTGATGATGCCCTCGTCCACGCCTTCCGGCTTGGCCGGATGGTGGTAGTTCTCGTTCATGAGCGTGAGGTAGTAGAAGACATCCTCCTTGCGCTCGAACATCCGCTTCATGCCTTCGTGCACGATGACCGCGACTTCGTAGGCATAGGTCGGGTCATAGGCCACACAGTTGGGAATGGTCGCGGCGAGGATGTGGCTGTGGCCATCCTGGTGCTGCAGGCCTTCGCCGTTCAGCGTGGTGCGTCCGGCCGTGCCGCCCAGCAGGAAGCCGCGCGCGCGCGAGTCGCCCGCCGCCCAGGCGAGGTCGCCAATGCGCTGGAAGCCGAACATGGAGTAGTAGATGTAGAACGGAATCATGGCAATGCCATGGTTCGCGTAGGCGGTCGCCGCAGCGATCCACGACGACATCGCACCCGCTTCGGTGATGCCCTCCTCGAGGATCTGTCCGTCCTTCGACTCGCGGTAGAACATCAGCTGGTCGGAATCCTGCGGCTCGTACAGCTGGCCCTGCGAGGAATAGATGCCGTACTGGCGGAACAGGCCTTCCATGCCGAAGGTGCGCGCCTCGTCCGGCACGATGGGCACGACGCGCTTGCCGATGGTCTTGTCGCGCAGCAGCGCGGTCAGCATGCGCACGAACGCCATGGTGGTGGAGTAGGCGCGGTCGCCGCTGTCTTCCAGCTGCTGGCGGAAGATTTCCAGCGACGGGATCTGCAGGGTTTCGTCACCCGGGATGCGCTTCGGCAGGTAGCCGCCGAGCTTCTCGCGGCGCTCCTGCAGGTAGCGGTATTCGCGGCTGTCCTTGCTGAAGGTGAGGAACGGAATCTCGCCGCTGTCGATCACCTCGTCGGAGATCGGCAGGTTGTAGTGGTCGCGCAGCCACTTGAGGTCGTCCGCCTCGAGCTTCTTCTTCTGGTGCGCGCCCATCGTGCCCTGCACGGACTTGCCGAGGCCGTAGCCCTTCACCGTCTTGGCAAGGATCACCGTCGGGCGGTTGCCGGCGCCGTTCACCGCGCGATCGTAGGCGGCGTAGACCTTGCGCACGTCGTTGCCGCCGCGGTTGAGCTTCCAGATGTCCGCATCGGACATGTGCGCGACCATTTCCTTGAGCTCGGGGTAACGGCCGAAGAACTTCTCGCGCACGTAGGCGCCGTCGCGCGCCTTGAAGGTCTGATATTCGCCGTCCACGCATTCTTCCATGACCTTGCGCAGCAGCCCGTCGCGGTCCTCGGCCAGCAGGCGGTCCCAGCGCGAGCCCCACAGCACCTTGATCACGTTCCAGCCGGCGCCGCGGAATTCCGCTTCCAGTTCCTGGATGATCTTGCCATTGCCACGCACCGGTCCGTCGAGGCGCTGCAGGTTGCAGTTGATGACGAACACCAGGTTGTCGAGGTTCTCGCGCGCCGCGAGAGAAATCGCGCCCCGCGATTCCGGCTCGTCCATCTCGCCGTCGCCGAGGAAGGCCCAGACCTTGCGGTCGTTCGGCTCCATCAGGCCGCGGTGCTCCAGATACCTCATGAAGCGTGCGTGGTAGATCGCCATCAGCGGGCCGAGACCCATGGAAACGGTCGGGAACTGCCAGTAGTCCGGCATCAGCCAGGGATGCGGATAGGAGGAAACGCCCTTGCCGCCGACTTCCTCGCGGAAGGTGCGCAGCGTCTCTTCGCTGAAGCGGCCTTCAAGGAAGGAGCGCGCGTAGATGCCCGGCGAGGAATGGCCCTGGATGTAGATGAGGTCGCCGCGATTCTCCAGCGAGGCGCCGCGCCAGAAATGGTTGAAGCCCACTTCATAAAGCTGCGCGGCGGAGGCGTAGCTGGCGATGTGGCCGCCGAGCTCGGTGCCCTTGCGGTTGGCATGCACCACCATCGCCATCGCGTTCCAGCGGATGTAGGCCTCGATGCGCTTCTCGATCTCGCGATCGCCGGGGTATGGCGGTTCCTGGTGCACCGGGATGGTGTTGAGGTACGCGGTCTCTGCCGAGTACGGAAGGTACGCGCCCTGACGGCGCGCATGGTCGATCAGCTTCTCCAGCAGGAAATGCGCACGGGCGGTGCCGTGGGCATCCAGGGTCGCATCCAGCGACTCGAGCCATTCCTGGGTTTCCTGGGGATCGACGTCCTGCGTCGTCTTGAGCTCGTCTTCACGAACCTTGGCGTTATCGGTCATGGACTTTCCTTACGAACTTGTCCGGACTGGCGGAGCCGTCACTCGCAAATGTGCCGACGCGAGTGCGTCGGCACGTGGAATCGGTGGGCGCGGGGAACAAACGGCCCGGGAAGAACTGATATGATCGTGGTTTGGCAATTTCCGGTCAAGGCAACGCACCCATGCAACCCGCTCTTCCCCTCCCCTCGAAACTCGATGTCCATCAGTTTTCCCGTGCATTTTCCCCGCAGGATCTGGATCAGCTCGATTTCCTGATCGTCGTTGCCGCGAAAGGCGATGAAAAGGCGATCGCTGCAAAGGCCGGCCTGGAGAAGCTGGCAGCGCGGCTTGCCGGCCGCGACAAGGAAAATGTCACCTTGCCGCTGGGCGAGAGGCTCGTCACCGTCGCGCGGCTGGCTGCCGATGCCACCGCGTTCGAAATGCTGGACGCCGCACGCAAGTGGCTTTCAAACGCGCGTTTGTCGCGCCCCGCGGTCCTTGGGCTCGCCTTCGACGATGGCGTTACGTCACGTGAAGCCATCGTCGAGGCGGTGACGGCGGCGGCGCTGGCGGCGGATTTCCGCATGCCGAAGCTTTCCACGCAGCCGCCGAAGGACGACTACGCGCTGCGCGAGCTGCACGTCTTCGATCTCGACAGGACGGTCGACCTTGCACGCACTTTCGCGATGAGCGAAGGCGGCAACCTGGCGCGCTGGCTGGCGGCACTGCCCGGCAACTACCTCACGCCAGGCAAGTACCGCGAATACGTCGAACAGCTTGCCGGAGACAACGGCTGGGAAGCGGAGTTCCTCGACGAAGAGACGCTGAAGCAGAAGAACGCCGGCGCGTTCCTCGCCGTGGTTCAGGGCAGCGCGGATCGCGATGCCGGCATCATGCATCTTCGCTATCGCCCGAGGCAGGCGGCAGAAGAATCCATCGCGCTGGTCGGCAAGGGCATCTGCTTCGACACCGGCGGCAACAACCTGAAGAGCGCCAAGAGCATGTTCGGCATGCACGGCGACATGCAGGGCTCGGCGGTCGCGCTCGGCACGCTGCTCGCGCTTTCGCGGCTGGATGCACCCTTCGAGATCGATTGCTGGCTGGCGCTCGCGCAGAACCACATCGGCCCGCGCGCCTACAAGATGAATGACGTGATCACCGCCTCGGACGGCACCACCATCGAGATCGTGCACACCGACGCCGAGGGACGCATGGTGCTCGCCGACACGCTGGCGCTCGCCAGCGCGGCCCGGCCCGGCATGGTCATGGATTTCGCCACGCTCACCGGCGCCTGCGTGCATGCGCTCGGCACGCGCTACTCGGGCGTGTTCACCAACCGCGAGGATCGCATCTTCGATCTCATCGAAGCCGGCAAGCGCTCCGGCGAACGCGTCTGGCCGTTCCCGCAGGATCGCGATTTCGACGAACTGCTGGAAAGCAGGATCGCGGACGTGAAGCAATGCCTGATCGAGGGCGAGGCGGATCACATTCTCGCGGGACGCTTCCTCAGCCGCTTCGTGAAGAATGACGTTCCCTGGGTGCACGTCGATCTCGCCGCCTCGGAATCGAAGGGCGGGCTGGCGCATGTACCCACCGAGTTCACCGGCTTCGGCGTGCGCTTCGCGGTCGAGTACCTGATGAACCGCCGCGGCTGAAGCCGCGGCGGCAAGCCTTCAGTTGCCGGAGTGGTAGCGGCGTTCGAACTCTTCCAATGACGCGCGCGTGGGCAACACCTCCACGCGCAACTCCGGATACCCTTCTTCGCCGGCGAATTGCTCCTGCCAGGTTTCATCCCAGGGCATGAGCAGCTGCTTCGCCTGTACGTGTTCCGCCTCCGGTGAACCGAAATCGAGGTCGACCAGCATCTCCGCGCCGTCGTCTCGCAGGTGCGTGGAATGGAACGTCAACTTCAATACATAGCCATCGCCATCACCCGGCCCCTGCCATTCGGGCGAATCGGGATCGAGCCCGACCATGATGGAAGCATCCGTACCTGCCTTCATCGCCACAGCGGGCTCCGAAACCAGGCGACCGTTTGCGTAAACCTTGACGAACAGCTGAATCAGCTCCTGCAAAGGTTGTTCGCCGGCAAGGCCGGTTCCGGGCAGCAGCGACAGGGCAATCAGGACAAGAATCTTCTTCATCACATTGTTCTCCAGTTGAGCCGCACGGCGCGGCCCGGAAACCATCACTGTTCCGTGCCCGCAACGCCTGCGCTTTCAATGCGATTTTCCTGCGGAATTTCTGCGGATGGCGGAAACGGCGCCCGAACCGGCACGTAATGGATCAGGTAATGGCCCTGGCCATCCTCGCTTCGCAACCGGACCGCACCGCGCTCGCCAAAGGCAACAACCTGCTCCATCTCCACGAGGTGAGACAGGCTGCGAACCTTAAGGCGCAGCCGGAGTTGCTTGCGGTCCTGGGACACGGAACGAACGTGAATCCGGAGAGGCGGGTTCTCATCGATCATCAAGGCGCCTTCCCTGCCGTCCCGCAACCACAGCGCGGCCTCGGCACGCGCACCTTCTGGCGACACGATCTCGAAGTCAAAGCGTACCGCGTTCGACGGCCGGAACACGAAGAGAGCACTTGCCAGCAGGAGCGCAACGGAGACCGCAACGATGAACGCAATGGCAAGCCGCGGCAGCGCGATGCGCCCTGCCGGAGAGGCGTCAAGGACCAGGCGATAACCGCGCTTGCTCAGCGTTTCGATGCGGCAGTCGTCCACGCCCGCTGCCGCGGGCGCGCGCCGCAGGCGGCTGATGACACCGGTCAGCGTGGCATCGGAAATGACCCGCCCCGGCCAGGCGCGATCCATCAGTTCGTCGCGCGACCATACCCGGCCCGCTTCGCTCGCCAGCAGATCCAGCACCGCGACAGCCTGCGGTTCAAGGCGGAATGTGCCCGACGGCCCCTCGATTTCGTTGAGTTCGGCCCGTATTTCCAGCCCGCCGATCCTTTGCGGCATTACCTGTCCGTCCCGATCCTTTAGAATGTGCGCCAAGTTAAGCCTCCCTCCCCGTCACCGGCAAGCGAGCGAATGGAAACGATCACACTCATCCGTCCAGACGACTGGCATCTCCACCTGCGCGATGGCGAGCAGATGGCCGCCGTGCTGCCCTGCTCGGCGCGACAGTTCGCGCGCGCGCTGATCATGCCCAACCTGCGCCCGCCGGTGACCACCACCGAGCAGGCGCTGGCCTACCGCGAGCGCATCCTCGCCGCGCTGCCGGAAGACGCGGACTTCGATCCGCTGATGACGCTCTACCTCACCGACAATACCTCGCCGGACGAGATCGTCCGCGCGAAGGAAAGCGGCAAGGTGCTGGCGGTGAAGCTCTATCCCGCGGGCGCCACGACCAATTCCGATGCCGGCGTCACCGACATTGCGAAAACCCAGGCGGTGCTGGAGAAGATGGCGGAGCTCGGCATGCCGCTGTGCGTGCATGGCGAGGTGACGCGCGATGCGGTCGACGTGTTCGACCGCGAGGCGGTGTTCATCGACGAGGTCCTGGCGCCGCTTGCGGAACGCCTGCCGGAACTGAAGATCGTCTTCGAGCACATCACCACGGCGCGGGCGGTGGAGTTCGTGCGCTGGAGCGGACCGAACATCGCCGCCACCATCACGCCGCAGCATCTGCTGCACAACCGCAACGCGATCTTCAAGGGCGGCATCCGCCCGCACTACTACTGCCTGCCGGTGCTGAAGACCGAGCCGGATCGCACCGCGCTGCTGGAGGCCGCGACCAGCGGCAACCCCAAGTTCTTCCTCGGCACCGACAGCGCGCCGCATGCGCGCCACGCCAAGGAAGCCTCCTGCGGCTGCGCCGGCTGCTTCAGCGCACATGCCGCGCTGGAACTTTATGCCGAAGCCTTCGACGCCATGAACGCGCTGGACAGGCTGGAAGGCTTTGCCAGCCGCCATGGCGCGGAGTTTTACGGATTGCCCTGCAACACCGGCACCGTCACCCTGCGCCGTGAGGCGTGGACGCCGCCGCCGGTCATGCCGTTCGCGGCGGACGAGATCGTCCCCTTCCGCGCGGACGAAACCATTTTCTGGCGCCAGGCCTGAGGCCGGCGCAATCGGAGCAAGATGAACAACCCCAACCCCATTCACCCGGAACAGGCGCAGATGATGGCGCGCCGTTTCCGCGGCTTTCTGCCCGTGGTCGTCGACGTCGAGACCGGCGGCTTCAATTCCGCCACCGACGCCCTGCTGGAAATCGCCGCGGTGCTGCTGCGCTTCGACGAGAACGGCAACCTTGAGCGTCACTCGACGCACTGGTATCACGTGCAGCCCTTCGAGGGCGCCAACATCGAGCAGGCGTCGCTGGCCGTCACCGGCATCGATCCCAACCATCCGCTGCGCCCGGCACTGCCGGAGCGCGAGGCATTGCGGCGGCTGTTCCGCGAGATCCGCACCGAGGTGAAGGCGCAGGGCTGCAATCGCGCCATCCTCGTCGGTCACAACAGCTGGTTCGATCTCAGCTTTCTCAACGCCGCGATCGAGCGCACGCAGATCAAGCGCAATCCCTTCCATCCCTTCTCGAGCTTCGACACCGCAACGCTTGCCGGCGTGGCCTACGGCCAGACCGTGCTCGGGCGAGCCATCGAGGCGGCCGATCTCGGCTGGGACGGCGGCGAGGCGCATTCCGCGATCTACGATGCCGAGAAGACCGCGGACCTGTTCTGCGGCATCGTCAACCGTTTCCGCCCCATCTACGAGAGCGCGCTGAGAGATCGCAATGGATCGTGACACGCGCGGCCTGCCGCGCGAGCTGGATGAACTGCTCGATGCAGCCACGCAGGCCAGGAACGATTACCTCGGCTATCCGGTCGCCAAGGACTTCGATTACCGCGAGCTCGCGGACTTTCTCGCCATCCCGCTCAACAACCTTGGCGACCCCTTCCAGGACAGCACCTGGCGGGTGGACAGCCGCGCGCTGGAACGCGAAGTGGTGCGGTTCTTCGCGCAGCTGACACGTGCCGAGGACGACGACTGGTGGGGTTACGTCACGAACGGCGGCAGCGAAGGCAACCTCTATGGTCTGTACCTGGCCCGCGAGCTTTATCCCAGCGGCATCGTGTACTTCTCCGAAGAGACGCATTACAGCGTCTCCAAGAACCTGCACCTTCTGAACATGCGGCACATCATGATCCGCGCGCAGGAAAGCGGCGAGATCGACTACGACGATCTTTACGAGACGCTGAAGATCCATCGCGACGTGCCGCCGATCATCTTCGCCAACATCGGCACCACCATGACCGAAGGCAAGGATGACATCGCGCGCATCCGCGAGATGCTCAGGAAGCTCGCCATCCACAACGCCTACATTCACAGCGATGCGGCGCTGTGCGGCCCGGTGGCGCCCTTCCTCGAGCCGCGGCCGCCGTTCGATTTCGCCGACGGCGCGGACTCCATTTCCATGTCCGGCCACAAGTTCATCGGCTCGCCCATTCCCTGCGGCGTGGTACTGGCGAAGAAGCAGCATGTCGAAAGAATTGCGCGCTCCATCGCCTACATCGGCTGCCTGGACACGACCATCACGGGTTCGCGCAACGGGCTCACGCCGCTGATCCTGTGGCGCGCGATCCGCAAGCTGGGCGAGGAAGGCCTGCGCCGGCGCGCGCAGCAAAGCGTGGCGCTCGCCGAATACGCGGAAAGCGAACTCAGGCGGCACGGCATTCCTGCCTGGCGCAACCCGAACGCCCTGACCGTGGTGTTTCCCGCGGTACCGGAAACGCTGCGGCGCAAGTGGCAGCTCGCCACGGCGAAAGGCCAGTCGCACATCATCACCATGCCGGGCATCGCGCGCGACACCCTGGATGAGTGCATCGCCGACATCGTCCGGTGCAGGGGGAACGCATGAAACGCATCACCGTCATCGCCGCCGACCGGCTCGGGCTGATCGCCGACCTCAGCGAGATGCTCGAGCGCGCGGGCATCAACATCGACACCATAGACGCCGAGGAAGATCACGGCACTGCCTACATCTCCCTGCAGGTGGATCGCTACGACGACACGCTCGCCCTGCTGCGCGACAGCGAGTACCAGGCCGTGCCGGAAGAAGTGCTGGTGATCCGCATCGAGGACCGTCCCGGCGGACTGGCGCGAATCTCGCGGCGCCTCGCCGAAGGCGGCGTCGGGATTCGCGGCATGGCCATGCTGCAACGGGCGAACGGCTGGTGCGCCGTGGCCGTCACCTCCGACGACAACGCGCTCGCGCGGCAGATACTCGCGGATGTACTGATGGAGCAGTTATAGCAAGGGAGAAGATCTGCACATCGCAAGGTGAACCGGTCTTCTGCCTTCTTGTTTCTACCTTCTTCCTCACGCAAAAAAGCCCGGCTATTGCCGGGCTTCTTCGCGAACATTGCACTCCGTTACTGCGCGGCGCTCTCGAGCAGTTCCTTGAGCTCACCCTTCTCGTACATCTCGACGATGATGTCGCTGCCGCCGATGAGTTCGCCCTTGACGTAGAGCTGCGGGATGGTCGGCCAGTTGCCGTACTGCTTGATGCCTTCGCGCACTTCCTGGTCCTGCAGCACGTCGACGTAGGCGAACGGCTTGCCGCAGGCCTTGAGCGCGGCGGTGGCGCGCGCGGAGAATCCGCATTGCGGGAAGTCGGGCGAGCCCTTCATGTAGATGATGACCGGGTTCTCTTCGAGCTGCTTGCGGATTCTTTCCTGAATGTCCATTGCTGACCTCGTTTCAATTGCCTTCAAGGCGAAGCTCCAGGTTGATGCCGTGTACGCCTTCGACGCTGCGCGCGATGTCGACGGCGCGGCGCATGGCCTCGCGCGAACTGATCGTGCCGCTGAGTGAAACCACGCCCTGCAGGGTGGCGACGCGGATGCGTTCCTCCGCCAGCATGGGCTCGCGGTAAAGCAGGGTGCGCACTTCGCGGGTAATGCGCGCGTCTTCCGCCGAGTGGCCGCTGCGCTGCTCGTAGGTGTCGCCGCTGGCCGTGCCGTTGATCACGGCGGCGGCGCAACCGCCCAGGGCCAGGGGAAGCAGGGCAAGCCCGAGAACGCGCAGGGTTTTCACGACGGCCTCCGATCAGCGCCGGGAACCGGAGGCATTATACGCCTCCCAGACGAAACCGCCCGGCATTTGCCGGGCGGTCTGCGTTGCGGTGATGTCAGCCGCGGAAGTTCTGCAGTGCGAAATCCCAGTTGACGATGTCGAACCAGGATTCAAGGTACTTGGGACGCGCATTGCGGTAGTCGATGTAATACGCGTGCTCCCAGACGTCGCAGGTGAACAGCGGCTTGCCCATGCCCTCGTGGGCGATCGGGGTATCGGCATCGTCGGTCTGCACGATGTCCAGCGAACCGTCGTCCTTCTTGACCAGCCAGCCCCAGCCGGAGCCGAAGTTGCCCACGGAGGTTTCGATGAACTTCTTCTTGAAGTCGTCGAAGGAACCGAAGGAACGCTCGATCGCGTCAGCCAGCTCGCCGGACGGCTTGCCGCCGCCGTTCGGGCTCATCGAATTCCAGTAGAAGGTGTGGTTCCAGACCTGCGCGGACTGGTTGAACAGGCCCTTGTTGCCATCGGCCAGCGCCTTGCGGATCAGGTCTTCCAGCGACAGCTTCTCGTATTCCGTGCCTTCGATCAGGGCGTTGGTCTTGTCCACGTACGCCTTGTGATGCTTGCCGTGGTGGAACTCCAGCGTTTCCGCGGAAACATGCGGCGCGAGCGCGTCGATGGCGTACGGAAGAGACGGCAGTTCGTGTTTCATGAGGCCTCCTGAGGGTTCGATGCGGCGGGAAGAACTCCCGCCGGCTGCGGCGTTCAAGTAAAATCGACGTTTCGATTTTTAAAAATTCTAAAGCCCCCCGCACATCTTCACAACCGCGCTGCAGCGTGACGGAGTGACAATGAAACTTCCAGCCGATCTCGGCGATCAGGTGAAACGTGCATTGGCCGAGGATATCGGCAGCGGCGACGTCACCGCCCTGCTCATTCCTGCCGACCGCCGCGCCCGCGCCACGGTGATCACGCGCGAAGCAGGCATTCTCTGCGGCACCGCCTGGGTAGACGAAACCTTCGCGCAGATCAGCCCCGAAGTGCGCATCGAGTGGCTGCACCGGGACGGCGACCGCGTCCAGCCCAATGCGCTGCTGTGCCGCATCGAGGGCCCGGCGCGCGCACTGCTCACCGGCGAGCGCACCGCGCTCAATTTCCTGCAGACGCTTTCCGGCACCGCTACCGTGGCGCGCCACTACGCGGACATCGTCGCGGGCACGTCCTGCACGGTGCTGGATACGCGCAAGACCCTGCCGGGGCTGCGCACCGCGCAGAAGTACGCGGTGCGCGTCGGCGGCTGCGGCAATCACCGCATGGGCCTGTTCGATGCGGTGCTGATCAAGGAAAACCATATCGCCGCGGCGGGCTCGATCACCGCGGCGGTGGCGCAGGCCCGCAAGGTCGCGCCCGGCATCCTCGTCGAGGTGGAAGTGGAGAGCTTCGAAGAGCTGGACGAGGCGCTCGCCGCCGGTGCGGACGTGATCATGCTGGACGAATTCGACCTCGACGCCACCCGCCGCGCGGTGGCGCTCGCCCGCGGCCGTGCGAAACTCGAGGCCTCGGGCGGCATCGACGAGAAAATGCTGCGCCAGGTCGCGGAGACCGGCGTGGATTACATCTCCATCGGCTCGCTCACCAAGCACGTGCGCGCCCTGGACCTGTCGATGCGCTTCGAAATGTCCTCCTGAACGCGGGGCGTGATATCCTCCCAGGATTCAAACAGCTGTTTGAAGGCCTTGCGCGGCGCGCAAGGCACCTGACCGGGGTCAAGGAGCGCGGCCGCGCGCGGCCGTACGCTGGGCCCTGAAACGAACCGAAGGAGACTTCGCATGTCGGTAGTACTGACCGTGATCGCGGTGATCGTCGTGGCCCTGGCGCTGGCCTGGTTCGCGGCGCCGCTGTGGCTGTGGAGCCTGGGCGTGATCGCCGGCCTCGCTGCCCTCAGCCTTGATGGCAGCATTCCCTGGATCGGCTGGGGCATCGCCCTGCCCGTGCTGCTGATTCTCAATGTCCGCCCCCTGCGCCGCGCGCTGCTGTCCAACCGCCTGCTGGTGTGGTTCCGCTCCGTGCTGCCGCCGCTCTCCGAGACCGAGCAGGTGGCGCTGGACGCCGGCAACACCTGGTGGGACGCCGAGCTGTTCACCGGCCGCCCGGACTGGAAGAAGCTGCTGGAGGCGCCGGCCGCGCGCCTGACCGAGGAAGAACAGGCCTTCATCGACGGCCCGGTCGATGAGTTCTGCAAGCTGCTCGACGACTGGAAGATCACCGCCGAGGACAAGGACCTGCCGCCGGAAGCCTGGGACTTCATCAGGAAGCACAAGCTGTTCGGCATGATCATCCCGAAGGAATACGGCGGCCTGGAATTCTCCGCGCTGGCCAACTCCACGATCGTGATGAAGATCGCCACGCGCTCGCTGACCGCGGGCGTGACCGTCATGGTGCCGAACTCGCTGGGCCCCGGCGAGCTGCTCACCCACTACGGCACCGACGAGCAGAAGAAGTACTACCTGCCGCGTCTCGCCAACGGCGAGGAAATTCCCTGCTTCGCACTGACCAGCCCCTGGGCGGGCTCGGACGCCGGCGGCATTCCCGACATCGGCATCGTCTGCGAGGGCGAATACAACGGCAGGAAGACGCTCGGCTTCCGCGTCAGCTGGGACAAGCGCTACATCACGCTGGCCCCGGTCGCGACCGTGCTCGGCATGGCCTTCAAGGCCTATGACCCAAACGGCCTGCTTGGCGACAAGAAGAGCCTCGGCATCACCCTCGCGCTGATCCCGACCGACATGCCGGGCGTGGAAATCGGCAACCGCGCCAACCCGCTGGATGCCGCCTTCATGAACGGCACCACGCGCGGCAAGGATGTGTTCATCCCCATGGACATGCTGATCGGCGGCCAGGAATACATCGGCCAGGGCTGGAAGATGCTGATGAACTGCCTCTCGGCAGGCCGCGCGATCTCGCTGCCGGCGCTCGGCACCGGCGCGGGCAAGATCTCCTCGCGCATGACCGGTGCCTACTCGCGCATCCGCAAGCAGTTCCGCGTGCCCATCGGCCGTTTCGAGGGCGTCGAGGAAGCGCTGACCCGCATCGCCGGCCTCACCTACCGCATGGACGCCATGCGGCGCGTGACGGCGGCGGCCATCGACATGGGCAACAAGCCGTCGGTGCTCTCCGCCATCCTCAAGTACCACGCCACCGAAGGCATGCGCCAGGTGCTCAACGACGCCATGGACATCCACGGCGGCCGCGGCGTCATCCTTGGCCCGCGCAACTACCTCGGCCGCGCCTACCAGGGCATCCCGATCGCCATCACCGTGGAAGGCGCGAACATCCTGACGCGCTCCATGATCATCTTCGGCCAGGGTGCGATCCGCTGCCATCCGTTCCTGCTGCGTGAACTCGAAGCCGCCTACGACACCGACCAGGCGCGTGCGCGCATCAACTTCGACCGCGCCCTGTTCAGCCACATCGGCTTCACCATCTCCAACGCCGTGCGCGCGCTGGTGATGGGGCTCACCGGCAGCCTGTTCGTCAGCGCGCCGGCCGCCGGCCCGCTGACGGGGTACTACAGGCAGTTCAGCCGAATGAGCTCGGCCTTCACCTTCCTCGCCGACGTGACCCTGCTCATCCTCGGCGGCGAACTGAAGCGCAAGGAAAAGCTCTCGGCGCGCTTCGGCGACGTGCTCAGCCACCTCTACATGGGCTCGACCGTGCTGAAGACCTTCGAGGACAGCGGCCGTCCCGCCGCCGACCTGCCGATGGCCGAATGGGCGCTGCAGGACTCGCTGTTCGAGATCCAGAAGGCGATGGAAGAAATCCTGCAGAACTACCCGTCGCGCTTCCTCGCGCCGCTGCTGAAGTTCCTGGTGCTGCCGTTCGGCCGGCCGTACAAGCGCCCGAACGATCGCCTGGGCCGCAAGGTCGCCGATATCCTGCTCGAACCGTCCGAGGC
Source organism: Gammaproteobacteria bacterium (assembly GCA_029263725.1). Taxonomy (GTDB): domain Bacteria; phylum Pseudomonadota; class Gammaproteobacteria; order Natronospirales; family JAJUFS01; genus JAJUFS01. The sequence continues at coordinate 14,317 of JAJUFS010000028.1, forward strand.
ACGCGACCGTCTCACCCGCGGCGCGTTCATCAACCGCGACCCGCAGGACCCGATCGGCCGCATGGAAGTCGCCTTCGAGAAGGTACTCGCCTCCGAACCCATCGAGGCGAAGCTGGTCAAGGCGCTCAAGGCGCGCCTCGACGTCAACAACCTCGAGGACACCCTGAAGCACGGCGTCGCCGAAGGCGTGATCACCGAAGCCGAAGCGCAGACCGTGCGCGAAGGCTGGCAGGCCACCTTCGAGGCGATTCTCACGGACGAATTCACGCCCGAGCAGTACCGCGAGTTCGGCGTCGTCCGCGACGCCGCGCCGAAGCAGAAGACGGCGTAGGAATTCGCCAGGCCCACGAAAAAGCGCGCCCTTGGGCGCGCTTTTTTTCGCTCAATCCGGACCTGTCGCCTTTTCCAAGGCTCCCTTCCCCTCTGGGGGAGAGATCGGAGGAGAGGATCGTCGCGCAGCGGCGGGGGATTTCAGGGCCGATCAAGGCTTGAGCGTTATCGATTTCGAAAAGATGCGAACGCGGGCCTGCCGTCGCATAATCCCTCTCATGAAACCCCAAGCCCTGCCGATCCTCCTCCTGTGCGCCGGCCTTCCCGGTTGCGCCTGGCTGTCCGCCTTTGACGAAGCCAGCACCTATGAAGCCGCCGAGGCCGATCACCAGCGCTGCAGGGAGCGCGGCTACGAATGGCCGGGGGACGCCTACGTGGAGTGCCGCCGCCAGCTCGCCGACAACCGCGAACGCGCCCGCTGGCAGGAACTGAACCTTTCCCGTCCGCCGCAGCAGAACGGCGAACTCGGCATCCCGCAGACCGTCTCGGAACCCTACCGTCCCATCCGCGAGGACAGCTTCGCCTGCCGCGACGCCACCACCCGCGACGGCGATCCCTACGTCCACTGCGAGGAACGCTGAGTCCGCTCATCCCGTAAGCAAACCCAGGTTGGGGTGAGCGAAGGAAAATCCCTCCCCGTCCCTCCCTCTGGAAAGGGAGGGAGAGCGACACCGCAACTCCACGAATCCTGTCGATCCTGTCCGTTCGTTTCTCACCCGCGGATTCGCGCGAATTCGCGCCATAACAAATTCTCCCGCCCTGTCGAAACCACCCTGCCCCGTTCGTCGTGAAGACAAGGGGCGGTGAACGGCCGTCCAGGCAAACGGAGGAACGGCCATGAGAAAGCTGATCGTCAACGCGCATGTTTCACTGGACGGGGTGATGCAGGCCCCTGGCGGACCGGAGGAGGATCCGAGCGGCGGGTTCAGGCACGGCGGCTGGAGCGCGCCATATGCGAGCAAGGAAACGGGGGACGCCATCATCGGCATGATGGCGGAGCCGTTCGACCTGCTGCTGGGGCGGCGCACCTATGAGATCTTTGCCGCCTACTGGCCGTACCATGACGACAATCCCATCGGCGCGCGTTTCAACGCGGCGACGAAGCACGTCGCAACCCGCACGCTCACGCAACTCGAATGGGAGAACTCGGTGCGCCTCGAGGGTGACGTCGTCGCGGCCATACGCCAGCTGAAGGCGGGCGACGGCGTGGACATTCACGTCTGGGGCAGCACGGTGCTGTTGCGTACGCTGCTTGCAGCTGGTCTCATCGACGAATACCGGCTGCTCATCTATCCGCTGGTCCTGGGCCGCGGCAAGCGCCTGTCCGATGAGAACACGCCGGAACACGCGCTGACGCTGACCGATTCGCTCACCTCATCGACCGGCGTGACGCTGAACACCTATCGCCCGGCCGGCCCGATCAGGCCAGGCTCGCATGTCACGGATGCGCCTTCCGAAGCCGAGCTCGCGCGGCGCAGGAAGCTTGGTTCGGAAACGGCCTGAACAGGTTTCGTGCAGAAAGGAGAACGAAATGAGTACACCCGCGAAGAACACGATCTGCCTCTGGTACAACCATGACGCCGAGGAGGCCGCACGCTTTTACGCCGAGACCTTTCCCGATTCCTCGGTGGATGCCGTGCACCGCGCGCCCTCGGACAATCCCTCCTGCAAGGAAGGCGATGTGCTCACGGTCGAGTTCACGCTGATGGGCATTCCCTGCGTGGGTCTCAACGGCGGACCGCAGTTCAGGCACAGCGAGGCGTTCTCTTTCCAGGTGGCGACCGCCGACCAGGAAGAAACGGATCGTTACTGGAACGCCATCGTCGGCAACGGCGGCGAGGAAAGCATGTGCGGCTGGTGCAAGGACAAGTGGGGCATTTCCTGGCAGATCACGCCGATGGTGCTGTCGAAGGCGTTTGCGGATCCGGACCGCGCTGCGGCCAGGCGCGCCTTCGACGCGATGATGACGATGCGCAAGATCGACGTGGCGGCGATCGAGAAGGCGTGGCGGGGATAGGAGAAGCAAGACGTGAGACGACGGCTGCTGATGCCGAAACGTCAACGATCCCGGAGGCCTCGTCTGGTAGAAGGTAGAAGGTAGAAGGTAGAAGATTCGCAGATCCTTGGCGCTTCTACCTTCTCCCTTTTCTGCTTCTACCTCATTTCCCGATTATGCCCAGCACGGCATCGCGCGCTTCCGCCTCCAGCGTCCTGCCGATGGCTTCGCGCAGGCGCATTTCCGCGGTGCCGGCATCGGTGGCGGATTCCTTGAACTCCCAGCGGCGCTGTCCCAGCGAGCGGCCTTCCGGACCGCTGAGGTCCAGCACGGCCACGGCGCGGCGCCAGTGCCAGCCCTGGCGCACCGGCATTTCTACGACATCCACGTTCAGCCGCGCGACATGGCTCGCGCCTTCACTGACGTTGAATCCCGCCGCGGCCAGCGAGCCGCCGAGCAGCCTGCCCCATTCGCCCTCGCCTTCGGCGCGCAGGCGAATGCGCGACAGCGCGGTGTCGAGATCGGCCTCGAGCTGGGCGAGCGGCCAGCGCGGCGCAACGCCCTGCCCGGTGGCATCCACCGCCTGCAGCATGCGCTGCGCGGTGGCGCGGCGGCGCTGGTTGTCGACGACCTCGATGGCAAGCTTCGCGCGCTCGAAATCGTCATTGGCACTGCGCGCCCGCTCGAGCAGCGAGGCGGCGGCTGCGTCCAGCCCGGCAATGTCCTGGCGCAGGCGCATGGCGGCCTGCGAGCGGTTCAGCACCGCGAGCGCATGCACGCGGCCGGAGGCATCGGTCCAGGTTTCCGGGACGGTCACGCCTTCCAGCACCTGCGACGTGCGGGTGACGAGGTCGCGCTGCACTTCCGCCTGGTACTCGTCGCTCGCGCCCGCCGCGGAGCCCGCAGTGCTGTAGCGCGTGGAATCGCTGCTGGTTTCGCTGATCGCCACCTGGAAGGTCTTGGCAAGATCGGCGCGGGCGCGGTCGCGCGCCACCGCGAGGTTGTCGGCGACGCCGATGCCGAGGATCCAGGCGCTGCGCGGGTACGCGCTGCTGTTGCCGTCGATCCAGTCCGGCGCCTCGCCCCGCTTGCCGCCGGACGCGCAGGCCGAAAGCAGCAAGGCCAACACAACGAGCACAGATGCATTCCAGCGCATAACCATCCCTCTTTCAGACTTCTCAAGGTGAAACGCGATGCACGCCGACGATGGTCGGCATGCCCGCCCGGACATGAATCTCGCGTCCCAGTGACTGCGTGGCCACATGGCCGTTGCTGCCATGGTAGTCCACTTCGATGCCGGTGTAAGTGCCGGGCGCCAGCGGTACCGACACCACGCGGATATGCCGCGGCAAGGTGCTCCACGAACGGATGTCCGCGGCTTCCATTGCGGCACCGGCGACATTGACCATGAAGCTGCCGAAGGCGCCCATCTCCTCCGCGGCCTCGCGCGCCGCGATGGCGCGCGCCACGTTGCGCGCGATGGCCTTGGCCATCAGTGCCGGCATTTCCGCTTCCAGCTGCGCGCCGCTCAGTTCCGCGAGATCCGCCAGCACTTCATCCCCTTGCAGCACGCGGCCGTCGTGGCGCACGGCGACGGATGCGATGGCGTCATGCGGGAAGGACAGTGCCGGCAGCGCC
>JAJUFS010000068.1 GCA_029263725.1 Gammaproteobacteria bacterium
CGAGCTCGCCCGGCACCTGGATCGTTCCAACTTCGCGCTGTCGCTGCTGTACTTCCGCAAGCATTCGCATTATGTGGACGAGCTGCGCGCGCTGGGAGTGGAGGTCTTTCACCTGCCGAAGCGGGGCAGGCTGGACTTCGGATTCTTCCTGCGCCTGTGCCGGCACCTGCGTGAGCAGGAAGTCGACCTCATTCACGCCTTCTCCTTCAGCGGCGAGCTGTGGGCGTGGCTCGCGCACCTGTTCACCGGCCAGGGCCGGCTGGTGACCTCGGTGCGCAGCACCTACGAGTGGTACACGCCGCTGCAATGGAGGTTCAAGCGCTGGATCACGCTGGACTCGGCGGCGGTGATCGCCAATTCCAACGCCGGCGCGGAGAACGTCGCGCTGCGCATGGGCGTGCGCCGCAGCCTCATCGACGTGGTCCACAACAGCGTCAACCCGGTCAACGTCCAGGACGAGGCCGTCGAGCGCAGCAATGACCGCATCGTGTTCGTCGGCCGGCTGGTGGACCACAAGAACCTGCATTGCCTGTTGCGCGGCTTTGCCGAGGTCGCGCGCAACCATCCGACCGCGGCACTCGACATCGTCGGCGACGGCCCGCTGCGCGAGGAACTCGAAGCGCTGGCGCTGCGCCTGCGCATCGCCGAGCGCGTGCATTTCCACGGCGAGCGGCGCGACGTGCCGCGCTTCCTGCTGCAGGCGGCGATCGCGGTGTCCACCTCGTACCGCGAGGGCCTGTGCAACGCCATCATGGAGGCGATGAGCGCGGGTGCGCCGGTGATTGCCTCCAATGTCGGCGGCAACAGCGAGCTGGTGACGCATGGTCACAACGGCATGCTGTTTCCGTCCGACGACGACGAGACGCTCGCGGCAATGCTGCTGGAACTGCTCGAGGACCACGAGCGGCGGCGGCAGATGGGCGAGAACGCGCGTTCCGACATGACGCGCTTCCACGATCCGCGGCGGATGGCCGCCGAAATGGAACGCATCTACGAACGCTGCCTGCTCGATGAGCGGGCGGTAGTGCTGGGGCGCTGAGGGACGCACGGGGGAATGCGCATATATGCAGAAAACGACGCGCGGCGATCGCAGGATCGTCATGGTTCTGGAAAGCAACTATCCGACGGAGGGCGGGGGAGGCGCCGAGGGACAGTTGCGCACGCTGAGCCGCTGGCTCAGCGCCCACGGCATCGGCGTGCACATCGTGGTGCCGATGCGCGAATGGGATACGCGTGAGAACGACGAGGTCGACGGCGTGCCGGTATGGCGGGTGCCGTACCCTCGCGTCCGCAAGCTCGGCGGGCTGGTCATGCTCTGGCGCATGGCGCTGTGGCTGTGGCGCACGCGCCGCGACTACGAGGTGATCCACGCGCACATCGCGCACAACATGGCGCTGGTCGCGGCGCTTGCCGGCAGGCTGCTCGGCAAGACCGTGATCGTGAAGATCACGGGCTCGCTGGAGATTGCCACCGGCGTGCTCGATCCCGCCGTGCGCCGTCCCGACGTCATCCTGCGGCGCTGGCTGCTGCGCTGCGCGAGCTGGTACCAGGCCACCAGCAGCGAGATCCGCGGCCGGCTCATCGACGCCGGCGTCGATGCCGCGCGCATCCACGTCATTCCGAATGCCGTGGACGTGAAGCGCTTCGACATCGACCGGCAGCCGGATGAGACGCGGCCGCTCACCGCCGTGTATGTCGGCCGGCTTTCCGAGGAAAAGGCGCCCGACGTGATGATCACCGCCTGGATGCGCGCCTTCCCGGCCGATGCCAGGGTGCGACTGCTGTGCGTCGGTGAAGGCGCGATGCGCAGTCCGCTGCAGAAGGCGATCGACGAGCATGGCCGCGGCGAACAGATCCGCCTGCTTGGCGCGCAGGATGATGTCCGTCCGTGGCTGGCGCAGGCCGATTTCGCGATCCTGCCTTCGCATTATGAAGGTCTTTCGAACGCGCTGCTCGAAGCCATGGCCGCGGGGCTGCCGATGCTCGGCACGCGCGTCAGCGGCACGGTGGATTTCGTCGAGCATGGCCGTGACGGCTGGCTGGTGGAGCCGGGCGACATCGACGGCATGGCTGCGATGCTGCGCGAGGCGGCGGCAACGCCGCCGGAAAGACGTCGCGAAATGGGTGAGGCGGCGCGCAAGAAGATCATGGCGCGCGCGCGTCTCGATGCGGTCGTCGAGCAGCTCGCCAGGCTGTACGAGATTGACGCCCGGATGTTCAGGACCATGCCGCAAGGCAGATTCGTGTGAGGTGACGCTGCATGTGTGGAATTGCCGGCGCTGCCGCCAACCGTGACCAACACGTCCCGCCGCTGGAAGTGCTGCGGCGGATGTGCGACGCCATTCATCATCGCGGCCCCGACGCCGAGGGCGTGCATTACGCCGCCGACGTCATGCTGGGCATGCGACGGCTGGCCATCATCGATCCCGCGGGCGGCATGCAGCCGGTCACCAGCGAGACCGGCGCGGTCCGCGCCGTGGTGAACGGCGAGATCTACAACTTCCCCGAACTGCGCGCGCGGCTGGAACGGGCAGGTCACGTCTTCCGCACCAACAGTGATGTCGAGTGCGTGGTGCATGCCTACGAGGAGTACGGCGAAAAGTGCTTCAGCGAGTTGCGCGGCATGTTCGCCATCGCGCTGTGGGACGAGCGCAACCGCACGCTGCTGCTCGCCCGCGACCGCTTCGGCAAGAAGCCGCTGTTCTACAGCCTGACGCCGCGCGGCATCGTCTTCGCCTCGGAACTGAAGTCGCTGCTGGAGGTGCCGGGGCTCGGGCTGGAACTCGATCGCAGCGTGATCCCGGAATACATGATGCTGGGCTACGTGCCCACGCCGCGCTCCATCTTCGGCAACGTGCGCAAGCTGGAACCGGCGCATTACCTCGCCTTCCGCCAGGGCACGGTCACGGTGGAACGCTACTGGTCGCTGTCCTACCTGCCCAAGCACTACGCGGACGAGGAGGCGCTCATCGAGGCGCTGGACGAGCGCATCGACGAGGCCGTGCGCATTCGCCTTGCCAGCGACGTGCCGTTCGGCGCGTTCCTGAGCGGCGGCGTGGACTCCAGCCTGGTGGTCGCGAAGATGACCCGGCACCTCGACCGCAAGGTGAAGACCTTCTCGATCGGCTTCAACGATTCCATCTACGACGAGTCGGAAGACGCGCGCCGGGTCGGCGAGCACCTCGGCACCGAGCATCATGCGCTGGTCGCGGACCCGGACGCGGTGCGGCTGCTGGAGAGCATCGCCTGGTACGTGGACGAGCCGATGGCGGATTCCTCGATCATTCCCACCTATCTCGTCTCCCGGCTGGCGGCAGGTCACGTGAAGATGGTGCTCACCGGCGACGGCGGCGACGAGATGTTCGGGGGCTACACGCGCTACGTGCGCTACCGCCAGCTCGGCATGCTGCGCCGTGCGGGCATGACACGGCTTGCGCCGCTGGCGGCAACGCTGGTGAGGACGCTGCCTTACCCGGTGCGCCGGCGCATCGAATGGGTGTGCACGCGGCTCGGCATGAGCCATCCCGACGATTACATCTCCGGCGTGGCGCTGGCCGTGCCGGCAAGAATCCGCGGCCTGGTGAATGCGGCCACGCCGGCGGACTTTTCGGCGATACGCCGCTGCTTCACCGATCACCACGAGGCATTAGGCCCGCTCGACACCGTGCTTCACGGCGATGTGCGCTCCTACATGCTCGACGACATCCTGGTGAAGGTGGATCGCGCCAGCATGGCGAATTCGCTTGAGGCGCGCTCGCCGCTGCTGGATCACGAGCTTGCGGAGTTCGCGGCGCGGCTGCCGGAAGACATGAAGCTGCGCGGCAACACCACCAAGTACCTGCTCAAGAAGGTCGCGGAACGCTACCTGCCGGCCGAGTGGGTGCACAAGCGCAAGCAGGGCTTCGCGATTCCGCTGGCGCGCTGGCTGCGCGAGGACCTTGCGGAACTGCTGATGGATACCTTCGGCAGCCAGGAGTTTGCCGAACGTGACGTGTTCGACGTCCGCGCTGCCCGGCGCATGGCGGAGGAGCATCGCCGCGGGTCGCGAGACCACGGCGAACTGCTGTGGGCAATGCTGATGTTCGAAATGTGGGCGCAGCGCTACGCCGGGCTGGCGTGGCAGCCTGCGCCGGAGCAGGTGCCGGAGCTGCGTTCCGCACCCGGTTGAGAGGGAGAACCATGGATTACATCGAAGCGGCGAAACGTGCGGTGAAGGGCATCGCCAGTCCCGTGCTGGACTTCTGCGGCGTGTACGACACGCTCATCGAGCGGCGGCTGTTCGTGCAGCCGAGCTGGGTGATCCTGATGTATCACCGCGTGGTCGCGAGCCGCGCGGAGGATCCGCATCGCCTCGGCATGTGCGTGGAGCGGGATCACTTCGCCGAGCAGATCGAGTACCACGTGCGAAACTTCTCGCCGATCTGCATGGGCGATGCCATCAGCCGCCTGAACGCCGGCAAGCCTCTGCCGCGCAACGCGGTGTCCATCACCTTCGACGACGGCTACCAGGACTTCGCCGATGTCGCGCTGCCGGTGCTGCGCCGCTTCCAGTGCCCGGCGACCGTGTTCGTGAACGTCGGCGGCCTCGCCGAAAACCGCCCGTTCTGGTGGGACGAGATCATCGACGCCGTGCATCGCACGCGGGTCGATGAAATCGATGTCCGCTTCCTGAACGCGGACGCCTCGCCTGCGCAGCTCCCATTGCGCTCGCGGCATCGCCGCCGCACGCTGATGCGGCTGCAGTTCATGTTCTGGCAGCTGCGGCCGGAGCGGATCGACGACGCGCTCGCCGAGCTGAAGCAGCGCCTGCAGGTCAGCGGCCGGGGCAGGCTGCTGGCGCCGCGCATGAGTCCGGCGGAAATCGCGCGCGTGGCGGGCGAGGGCGTGGAGATCGGCGCGCATTGCGAGAGCCATGTCGACATGCGCCGGCTGTCCGATGACGAATGCCGCCACGAACTCATGGTCTCGCGCCAGGTGCTGCAGGAGATCTCGGGTCAGCCGGTGACGGGGTTCGCGTATCCCGGCGGCCTGCAGAGCGAGCGCGTGCAGAAGCTGGTCGCGCACGCCGGCTACGGCTATGCCGCCGGCATCGGTCGCGGCGTCAATCGCCAGCCTTTCGACATCTACAACCTGCGCCGCATCGGCATGCCGGACTCGGGCATTTCCGATTACAAGCGCTGCCTGGGCATGGCAGCGGGCGTTTCCGAGCCGGTGATGGGTTACGAGAGCGTGCTATGGCCGTAAACATGGATGCAAGCGAGGGCACTGCGGTCGAGGAAAGCGGCGGCCGCGAGGTCCGCTCCACGGTCGTCATGACCGGGTTGCGCTTCGGCGGCAAGATGCTGGGCCTGCTGAAGACGCTGGTGATCGCCGCGGCCTTCGGCGCCAGCGGCGCGCTGGACGCATTCTGGGTGGCCTACATGCTGCCCATGCTGATGCCCGGCCTGATCCTCGGCGTGGTCACCACCGCCTTCATTCCCAGCTTCATGCGCACCGCCAAGAACGGCGCGGAGGAAGTGGACTGGCGCGGCCTCAACACCCTGTTCACGCTGGTCACGGTGCTGGTGTTCGCGGCCACCGCGCTGGTATGGCTGGGACGGATGCAACTCGTGAAGATCATGGCGCCCGGCATGTCGCCGGAAGTGCATGCGCTCGCGGCGCAGCTCACCGGCACCATGGCCATCGCCGTGTTCATCTTCGGCATCAATTCCATTCTCTCCGCCATCCTGCAGGCGCTGCACCGCTTTGCGGTGATGTCGCTGGAGAGCATCATCACCAACGTTTTCATCATCGCCGGCGCCATCCTGCTGTCACGCAGCCACGGTGTGCATGGCCTGGTGTGGTCGGTGATCGCCGGCTTCGGCGTGCACATGCTGCTGCTCATCTGGGCGACCCGCGACATCATCCTGCGCAAGCTGCGGCCGGCCTTCGACATCACCCACGTGGACTTCACCGGTTCCGCCGCGCACATGCTGCCGCTGTTCGTCGGCTTCTTCGGTTCCATCAGCATGACGATCATCGACCGCATGTTCGTCTCGACGCTGGACGAGGGCGCGATTTCGGTGCTGGTGTACGCCGGGATGATCGCGCTGCTGCCCATGGAAGTCTTCGGTCACGCGGTGTTCACCGCCTTCTACCCGGGACTGAGCCGCGATCACGCCGCGGGGCGCGTGCTGGCGATGCGCGATGCGCAGGTGCGCGGCATGCGGCTGCTGCTGTTCGTGCTGCTGCCGGCGACGGTGATGATCGTGATCGGTGCCAACGCGCTGATCACGCTGCTGCTGGAACGCGGCGCCTTCACCGCGGAGGCCGGCCGCCTCACCGCGGCGACCATGGCGGCGCTCGCCCTGGGCCTGCCGTTCCGGGCGGTCAACTACTTCAATTTCCGCGTCTTCCACGCGCGGCGCGAGCCGTGGACCGCGGTGTTCATCGGCCTGTTCGGCGTGAGCCTGAACATCGTGCTCGACATCCTGATGATCGGGCCGTTCGGCGTGATCGGCATCGCGTTCGCGACCTCCATCGCCATGCTGTGCTGCTCTATCGTCTCGACGCTGCTGCTGCAGCGGCGGCAGCGGGCGAGCATCGTGCGCCCGATGCTGCGTCCCGTCGGCAAGCTGATCACCATGACGGCGGTGTTCGCCGTGGTCGCGCTCGCGCTGCTGCAGATCGTCGGCATCGCCGCCGCGGATCTCGTGCGCTGGCAGCGGCTGATGCTGGAGCTCTCGGTGTTCGTGCCCGCCGGTGCGGCCTTCCTGTTCGCGGGGCACATTCTCGGTTTCGAGGAAGCGCGCACCATGAACCTGGTCGCCGCCCGCGCGCTGCAGAGGGGGTGACATGCAGGCTTTCATGCTGGCGGTGCTGATCGTCTACACGCCCAACCAGCTGCACTTTCCGACCTCGCTGGGCATCATGGGCGTGAATGTCTTCAACATCCTGATGCTGCTGGCATTCCTGACGCTGGCGCTGCGTCCGCCGGAACAGCGCCGCGAGCCGCCGCCGCCCGTGCCGCCGATGACGAGAGTGCTGCTGTGCTACTACGGCGTGCTCGCCTTCGCGCTGGCGATGGCCTGGCTGCGCGGCAGCGCGCATCCCATCGAGGATGCGGTCGCCTTCAAGACGCTGGTGAGCTACAGCCTGCTTTATTTCCTCGCCTATTACAGCGTGCGCACGGAGCGGCAGATCAACGTGCTGATCGTGCTCACCATGCTCGTCTACCTGGGCGCCGCGGGCGAGGCGATCATGCAGGGCATAGAGTACGGCCTCAACGACTTCACCCACGAGGAACGCGCCTCCGGCCCGTTCGGCATCGGCGCCGGCAACTCCAACTTCGCCGGCGTCTTCTATGCCATCTTCGCGACCTTCTGCCTCAGCATCGCGCTGCTTGGCAAGGGGCGCGTGCCGTTCCGCTGGCGCGTGCTGGCGCTACTGGCCTACGTGATCGGCTGCCTTGCCATCATCGCGACGTTCTCGCGCCAGGCCATGCTGATCGTGGCGGTGACCACCATGCTGCTCGCCCTGCGGCGCAATCCGCTGATCGCGCTCGGCGTCATCACCGTGATGCTGGCGTATCCGCTGTGGGCGCCGGAAGGCGTGGTGCAGCGTATCGAGATGACGCAGCAGCGCACCCTGACCGGCCAGGAAGTGCTGGAAAGCAGCGCCGCCAGCCGCTACGAACTGTGGCGCGCCGGCGTGGAAATCACCCTGCGCAATCCCCTGGGCGTGGGCCTCAACCAGTTCCAGCATGAAGTCGAGCCGCTGATTCCGAAATGGATCGAGGCGCGCGACGCGCAGAACATGTACCTGCGTTTCGCGGCGGAGGCCGGGATACAGGGTTTGCTGGTCTTCCTCGCCGTCCTTTACGCGTTTTTCCGGCTGGGAACCTGGCTGGCGCGCGTCGACCATCCTCCTGTCGCCCGGGTATACGGTCTCGCTGCCTGCATGGCGGTCGTCGCGATCGTGCTCGGCAACATCTTCAGCAGCACCTTCGCCTTCGGCGAGATCATGGCCAACGCCTGGGTGCTGTTCGGCCTGCTGGCACGGGCGGCGGTCATGGCCGCGCCGCAGGCCACGTCCATGGAAGTGGAAATGGACAACATCAGGCGGGCGTACGCGCGCTGGCAGGAAGGTCCCCGGCAGGCGCCGCGCTGAACACGATTACAAAGAGGATCCGGATGCAAAACGAGCTTGCCATTCCCCGCCGCTTCATCGTGCTGACCACGCAGCGCACCGGCTCGAGCTGGCTGATGGACAGGATCAACAGCGTTCCCGGCGGGGAAGGGCACATGGAGCTCTTCTACCATTCGCCGCGGCGCGAACCGCCGCGCGCCGGCTGCAACGACTACCCGCGCTTCGTGGAAATCGGCGCGCGCTTCGGGCGAAGGCCGCGCGCGGTGTTCGACTACCTCGACCGGCTGTACTCGCGGCCGGGCGCGGTGGGCTTCAAGCTGATGTATTCGCAGATGCGCCAGTATCCCGAGACGCTGGCCTACATCCTGCGCCGGCGGCTGCTCATCGTGCACCTCGTGAGGCGCAATCATCTCGACGTGGTGCTTTCCGAATGCCTGGCGCGCAAGACCGGCAGGTTCCACGCCACGGCGGAGGAGGGCTACCGCCAGAAGGGCGTGCTGGAAGTGGATGCTGCTGACGTCGCGCGTCGCGTCCGCCGCCTGGACCGCAAGAACCGGGCCTTCTCCGCGATGCTGAGAATGCTCCCCAACCCCGTGCACGAGGTCGGCTACGAGGAACTGTGCACGTCGGACGCGCCCTTCCTCGAACTGTGCGGCTTCCTCGGCATCGACGGCAGCAAGGAAGACCGCAGCCGCGAGAAACTCATCAAGACGCAGCGCGCGCCGCATCGGGCGCTCATCCACAACTACGATGAGGTTCGCGACGCGCTCGCCGTCTCCGGCTATCAGCATCTGCTGAACTGAGGTGCGGCATGAGACAGGAACGCAGGATACGCAACCACCGCCCACGGCCCGACGCCAGCGTGATCATGCCGGCGTGGAACGCCGCCGCGGACATCGAGGAAAGCATCCGCAGCGTGATGGCGCAGACCCACCACGCGCTGGAACTGATCGTGGTGGACGACGCCAGCACCGATGGCACGCGCGAGGTCGTCGAACGCCTGCAGAAGGAAGATGCGCGCATCCGGCTGGTGTGCAACCCGGTCAACTATGGCGTCAGCCTTGCCCGCAACCACGGCATGGAGCATGCGCGCGGCCGCTATCTCATGTTCCTGGATTCGGATGACCTGTGGGAGCCGGAAAAGGCGGCCGTCCAGATCGCCTTCATGCGCAGCACCGGCTGCATCGTCAGCTACATGGATTACCTGCGCTTTCGCGATGACGAGCCGGAGCACGAGTGGCAGGTCGAGGCGCCGGATACGATAGATCACCAGGCCATGCTCATTTCCAACGAGATCGGCATGCTGACGGGCGCCATCGACACCGTGCAGCTCAAGCACGTGCCGCGCTTCCAGGACAAGGGCCACGAGGATTACATCTTCTGGCTGGAAGTCCTGAAGCGGACCGCGCCCGAACCCGCCCGCAAGGTGCCGACGGCGCGACCGCTGGCGAAGTACCGCGAGCGCCGCGGCTCGGTGTCCTCCAGCTACCTGCGTTCCGCGCGCTGGCATTGGGAAGTCATCTCGCGCGAGGAGCCCGACACCCTGCATCGCCTCGCGCTGATGTCACGTTACGCCTGGCGCGCCATATCCAAGCGCAGCAGCATGATGAGCGGCACGGCGGTGCGGTAAAGCGATGGTGAGAGGCAAGACGTAATCTCGCTGCGCCAGACCCGACGCCGTTCCAGGAGTTCCGCCCATAAAAAAAGCGGGCATCCTGCCACTGCTGTCCCATAGTTGAAACAAGAAAAGCCTGAATCCTTTCTGTTGGTTACACTGTTTTTGCGACAAAACAACAGTAACCACAGGGGATTCAGGCTTTGTCACATCATAACAC
>JAJUFS010000089.1 GCA_029263725.1 Gammaproteobacteria bacterium
CAATCCCGGCGGCGGCGGTAACGACGGTGGCGATGACGGCAAGACCGGCAAGCGCGGAGGCGGCGGCACGATGGGCTGGTTGGTCGCCGCGCTGTGCGCGCTTCAGTCGCGTCGGCTGCGGCGCCTGGTATTGGATCGAAGAATGCCGGGATGAGCCGCTGACATCGCATACGGAAAGGCCGCGCAGTGCGCGGCCTTTCTTCTTCATCAGTCGCCGGATCAGCGACTCTGCGGCGTTTCACCCTTGAGGTACCGGTCAAGGAAATCCAGCACGGCCTTCCACGCGGTGAGCTGGTTTTCCTTCTTGAGGAAACCGTGGCCTTCGTCGTCGAACACCACGTATTCCACCGGCACGCCGTTGTTCTTCACGGCCGCGACGATTTCATCCGATTCCACCTTGAGCACGCGGGGGTCGTTCGCGCCCTGCAGGACGATGAGCGGGTCGCGGATGTTGCCGGCATGAAACAGCGGCGAGATGCGATGCAGGCGTTCGCGGTCGGTGGCTGGATCGCCCATTTCCGCGTACAGCGCGTCGCGGAACGAGGCCCACCAGGGTGGGATGCTCTCCAGCGTGCGCAGCCAGTTGGCGACGCCGAAGATGTCCACGCCCACGTCGAACACGCCCGGCTCGAAGGCCAGCGCCGCCAGCACCATGTAGCCGCCGTAGCTGCCGCCGATGATGCCGATGCGCTCGCCATCGATGTAATCCAGCTCGGCAAGCATGTCCCGCGAGGCGACTACGTCACCGAGGTCCGCTTCGCCGTGGCGGCGGTCATCCAGCCCGAAGAAGGTCTTGCCGTACCCGCTGGAACCGCGGTTGTTGATGGCGTAGACCGCGTAGCCGTGATTCACGAGATACTGGATGAGCGGGCTGTAGCCGACGCGTGACTGTCCGCCGGGGCCGCCATGCACCCACACCAGCGCAGGCACAGGGTCATCGGTGCTCGCCTGGTGCGGACGGTAGAGGATGCCCGGGATTTCCAGGCCGTCGTAGGACGCGAAGCGGATGACTTCCGCATCCACGAGGTCTTCGCTGTCGATTTCCGGGTTGAGCGTGTTGGTCAGCCGCTTCGGCTCGCCGCCTTCGATGTTGATCACGTAAAGATCGCGCGGCACGCGGCTCGCGCTCACGTAGAACGCCATCCGCGTTTCATCGGGCGAGATGACCACGGAGGTGATTTCCGCATCCGGGAAGCGCGGCAGCGCGACAGGCGCCATCGTGGCCTTCTCGAAGACGCGCAGTTCGGTGCGGGCGTCGTTGTTAATGCCCGCGACCAGGTACTTGTCGTTCTCCGACAGCCGCGCGTACATCACGTCCCATTCCGGTGCGAGCACGCGTTCACTCTCGCCGGTCGCCAGGTTCATGCGATACAGCGCCGAGAACTCTGCATCGGCATCGCTGGTGTACCAGAACTCGCGCGCATCCTTGCTGAACGCCTGCGGTGCGTTGGCAGCGACGCCGGCATGCGCGACGAGCTCGCGGGTCTCGTTGGTTCGCGTGTCGTGCAGGAGGATGTCGCTGTCGCTGGTGGTGTTGCTCTTCACGAGCGCGATGTAACGCCCGTCCGGCGAGACCAGGGCAGGTTGCAGGCCCGAGCCGTTCTGCCACAGGAGCTCGCGTGCATAGCCGTCGCTCGCATAACGATAGACGTCGAAGAAGCGCGGATCGCGCTCGTTGCTCATGACAAAGAGGTGCCGCTTGTCCGCTGACCAGCCGAGGAAGTCCGCCTTGAGGTTCTCGCCTGGCGTCAGGTCGTGCACGCTGCCATTCGCTTCGCGCACGTAAAGATGATTCAGTTCGTTGCCGTCCTGGTCGGCGCTGAACAGGAAGCGCTCGTCATGCGGGAAATAGCTGACCACGAACACCGCGTCTTCCGAATCGGTAAGCCTGCGTTTCTCGCCGCTCGCGATTTCGATCACGTAGGCGTTGTAGACGCCCTCGGCATCCGAGCTGACCAGGATGCGTTCGCTGTCCGGCGAGAACGACGCGCCAAGCACGCTGGTGTTCCCGAGGAACTGCTCGATCGAATACTGCATGACCTCGCGAGGCCCGGTCGCGGTCGCGCAGGCGCTGACCAGCAGCGCGGCTATCACCATCAATGACCATCTTGGAACGCGCATCTTCCTTCTCCGATGTTGGGTTGCGCCATTGAGCGCGACATGAAACCTGAATGGCCGGGGTGTTTCAACCTGTCCGCCGGACACTCGCGGACACTTCCGGACAAGCGCGCTGCACGAAGAAACGCCGCAGCGGGCCATTCAAACCGTTGGCATGTCCGTTGCATCACACCTGCTGTCACTCTTTCCATCGGTGCTTTCATCCATGATCAGAGACACCTCCGCACAAGACGTCGTACTCGATACGCGCCCCGCACGCCTGCGCAGACTGAAGACCGCCGCGATAGCCGTCGGCTTGCTCGCCGTCATCATCGCCTTTGCCTTGCCGGCCTACACCCGCTGGGCGAGCGCGGAAATCTCCGTGCCGCTGGAGAGCCTGCGCATCGCAAGAGTCGAGCGCGGCAACTTCATTCGCGACGTCGGCGTCACCGGCCGCGTGGTGGCCGCAGTCGCACCGACGCTCTATTCCAGTGCCCAGGGCACGGTAACGCTGCACGTCAACGCCGGCGACACCGTGGAGAAGGGCCAGGTGCTCGCCACCGTCGACAGCCCCGAGGTGCTGAACGAACTGGAGCGCGAGAAGGCGAACCTCGAGAGTCTCACCACGGCCTGGGAACGGCAGAAGATCGAGACGCGCGCCCGCGAACTCGCCAACCAGCAGGCCATCGACCTTGCCAAGGTGCGTCTCGATGCGGCGCGCCGCGAAGCCGAACGCGCTCAGCTTTCCTATGACAAGGGCGTGATGAGCCTGCAGGAAATGCAGAAGGCCTACGACGAGCTCGCCACTGCCGAGGTCGAGCACAAGCACGCGGTCGAGAACGCCGTGCTCGCCAAGGAAAGCCTTGCCTTCGACCTGCGCACCGCGCGCCTCGAGGCCGACCGGCAGCAGCTGGTGGTGAACAACCTCGAGCGCCGCGCGAGGGAACTCTCCGTGATTTCGCCGGTGGACGGCATGGTCGGCAACGTTGCCGTGGACCAGCGCGCCTCGGTCGCGGCGAACACGCCGCTGCTCACCGTGGTCGACCTCACCGCGCTGGAAATCGAGGCGCAGATTCCCGAGTCGTATGCGGATTCTCTGGGCCTCGGCATGCCGGCGGAGATCCGCTACGGCAACTCCACCTATCCCGGCATCGTCACCGCGATTTCGCCGGAAGTGAACGACGCGCAGGTGACCACCCGCGTGCGCTTCGCCGACGCGGTGCCGGGCGACCTGCGACAGAACCAGCGCGTCTCGGTGCGCGTGGTGATGGAAACCAAGGAGAACGTGCTGACCGTGCAGCGCGGACCCTTCCTCGAATCCGGTTCCGGCCGCATGGCCTACGTGGTGCGCGACGGACTTGCGATCCGCACACCCATCCAGGTGGGCTCCAGCAGCGTGAACCGCGTCGAGATCATCGACGGCCTCGAGGAAGGCGATCGCATCGTGATTTCCAGCACCGCCGCCTTCGACAACGCGGAAACGGTGTACCTGACGAATTGATCACGGCGGGCGCCCGCCTCAAAGGAGAAACAAGATGTTGAAGATGCAGAACATCAGCAAGGTGTATCGCACCGATCTCGTGCAGACGCATGCGCTGCGCGATTTCAGCCTGGAAGTCGCCGAGGGCGAGTTCGTTGCCGTGACCGGTCCCTCGGGTTCGGGCAAGACGACGTTTCTCAACATCGCCGGCCTGCTGGAGGACTTCGACGGCGGCAGCTATCTCCTCGACGGCGAGGACGTCTCGAATCTCAACGACAACCAGCGCTCGAAGATCCGCAACGCCAAGATCGGCTTCATCTTCCAGGGCTTCAACCTGATCCCGGACCTCAACCTCTGGGACAACGTCGACGTGCCGCTGCGCTACCGCGGCTTCAGCGCCGCCGAGCGCAGCAAGCGCATCAAGGAAGCGCTGGAAATGGTCGGCCTGGGCTCGCGCATGAAGCACCTGCCCTCGCAGCTTTCCGGCGGCCAGCAGCAGCGCGTGGCGATCGCCCGCGCGCTGGCCGGCACACCGCGCCTGATCATGGCGGACGAGCCCACCGGCAACCTGGATTCGCTGATGGCCCGCCAGGTGATGGAGCTGCTGGAGAACATCAACGAGCAGGGCACCACCATCATCATGGTCACGCACGATCCGGAACTGGCGCGCCGTGCGCACCGCAACGTGCATGTCATGGACGGCCAGGTCACGGACTTCACCGAGTTCGAGCGTGCCGCAAACAAGCGCGAACGCGACGCGCTGGGAGGTTGAATCATGTTCGCCTATTACCTGCGTCTTGCGCTGCTCAGCATCCGCCGCAACCCGGTGCTGAGCGGGCTGATGATGGCGGCGATCGCGGTCGGCATCGGCGCCTTCATGACCATGCTGTCCGTGCATCACTTCATGTCCGGAAACCCGATCTGGTGGAAGAACGACGTGCTGTATGCGGTCGGCGTCGACACCTGGAACCCGAACGAGACCTACTACCAGAGCCGTCCGGAACTGCCGCCGCAGCAGCTCACCTATCGTGATGCGAAGGCATTGCAGGCTTCCGACATCCCGACCTACAAGGCCTACATGTTCAACGTGGTCGGCGTGTTCCAGCCGGAGAACGAGGAGATCGCACCGTTCATCGAGCGCGGCCGCATGACCTTCAACGATTTCTTCGCGATGTTCGACGTGCCGTTCGAATACGGCGGCGCGTGGGGCGAGCAGGCGGACCGGCGCGACGAGTTCGTGGTGGTGCTGTCGCGGGAGATCAACGACAAGCTGTTCGGCGGCGAGAACAGCGTCGGCAAGCGCGTCGTCATCGACGGCCGCGAGTTCATGGTGACCGGCGTGCTCAAGGAATGGCATCCGGCGCCGAAGTTCTATGACGTGACCACCGGCGCCTTCCAGGAACCGGAGGCGTTCTACCTGCCGGCGCAGCTGTACGAGACCCTGCAGCCGGATCGCTCCGGCAACACCAATTGCTGGAAGCCGGAGAACCTCGACAGCTTCCAGGCCTTCAACAACTCGGAGTGCACCTGGATCCAGTACTGGGTGCAGCTGGACACGCGCGAGCAGCAGCAACGCTATGCGGATTTCCTGCATGCCTACCTGCAGGAGCAGGCGAGCGTCGGCCGCTCCGCGCGCCCCGACCAGTACCTGATGGCGACGCCTGAAGAATGGCTGGAGATCAACGAGGTGGTCGCGGACGACAACCGCGTGCTGGTCGGCCTGTCCTTCCTGTTCCTCATTGTCTGCCTGCTCAACACCGTCGGCCTGCTGCTTGCCAAGTTCCTGGGCCGCGCCGGCGACATCAGCGTGCGCCGCGCGCTCGGCGCCTCCCGGCTCGACATCTTCCGCCAGCAGCTGATCGAGTGCGGCTTCATTGGCCTGCTCGGCGGCATCGCCGGCCTGGGCCTGGCCGGTGTCGGCCTGATGGTGGTCAGGAAGATGTACCGCTTCGAGGGCAGCTCGATGATGGACGGCGAGATGATCTTGGTCGCCTTCATCACGGCCGTGCTCGCCAGCATCGCCGCGGGCCTGTGGCCGGCGTGGCAGATCTGCCGCGTGCCGCCCGCCGGCTATCTCAAGACTCAGTAAGAGAGGTGGAGCATGGAAATCCGTCCGATACTTTCCGCGATGCTGCGCAGCAAGACCGGCCCGGTGCTGATCGCGCTGCAGATCGCGATCACGCTCGCCATCGTCGTCAACTCCGCGTTCATCATCAACCAGCGCCTCGAGCACATGCACCGGCTGACCGGCATGGACCACGAGAACCTGGTGTTCGCGCGCAGCTACGGCTTTGGTCCGAACCACGATACGCTGGCTACCATCCGCGAGGACATCGATGCGCTCCTGGCGATGCCCGGCGTGCGCAACGCCGCCTACATCAGCGGCATTCCGCTGTCCGGCAGCGGCAGCAACTCCGGGTTCCTGCCGCATCCGCCCGAGGGCGAGAACGATCCTGATTCCACCAACGCCAACTACTACAACGGCGATCATCGCCTTGCCGAGGCGCTGGGGCTGAAGATCATCGAGGGCCGCTGGTTCCATCCCGAGGAGATCGAGTTCGATCCGACCGATACTTCCTACGGCGCCATGCCGAAGGTGGTGGTCGTCACCCGCGCCTGGGCGGATGCCGCCTTCGGCGAGGGCGAGCCCGTGGTGGACAGGCTGGTGTATGACTCCATCGGCCGCTCGGCGCGCATCATCGGCGTGATCGAGCACATGCAGGGCGCGTGGGTGAACTGGGATGAGCTCGACCAGGTGATTATCCTCGGCAATATCAGCGCCGCGCATTCGGTAATCACCTATGCGATCAACGTCGAACCGGGGCAGAAGGAAACCCGGAGATCGAGGCGAAGCTGCAGGAGATCAACCGCAACCGCGTGGTGCTCAGCGTGCGCGCGCACACGGACTACATCGCCAGCAGCTACAACACCGACAGCGCGATGATCCAGATGCTGAGCAGCGTAAGCGTGCTGCTGATCGCCGTCACCGCGCTCGGCGTGGTCGGCCTTGCGGCCTTCAACGTCAACCAGCGCCGCAAGCAGATCGGCACCCGTCGCGCACTGGGCGCGCGCCGCGTCGACATCCTGCGTTACTTCCTGGTGGAGTCGCTGCTGATTGCCGCCATCGGCATCGTCCTCGGCATCGTGCTCGCCTTCGGCATGAGCTGGTGGCTGGGCGTGCAGTTCAACCTGCCGCAGCTTGACTGGAAGTTCGTGCCACCGGTGGTTCTTGGCGTGCTCATCATCAGCCAGCTGGCGGTGCTGGGGCCTGCGCGCCGTGCCATGCGCATCAGCCCGGCGATGGCAACGCGCAGCGTATGATGTTCCCGGCGCGCCCTTTCCCGGGGCGCGCCGTTTCCTTCCATGTGATACAGGAGGCGTGACATGAAAATCCCTGCATGCCTGCTGGCCGCCCTGTGGCTGCTGCCTGTCGCGGCCGGCGCCGATGAGCTGTTCGACGAACTGGCGCAGATGGACCAGCGCCGCTTCCAGGCCGCGTTCGTGGATTGCGACCAGGAAGCCTTCGCGGCCCTGTTCACCGAGGACGCTGAGTTCTACCACGACCGGGCAGGCGCGAGTTTCGGCAAGGAGGCGACCCGCCTGCACAGCTGCCCGCGCGACAACGGCATCCGCCGTATCCTCGTTCCCGGATCGCTCAAGGTCTATCCGATGAAGGACTACGGCGCCGTGCAGACCGGCGAGCACTGGTTCGTGGAAGAAGGCGCCGAGACCAGCATGCGTGCGCTGTTCGTGCACCTGTGGCGCCGCACCGAGGACGGCTGGCGGCTGGCGCGCGTGTTGAGCTTCGACCAGAACCTTCCGAAACAGGAAGGACCGCAATGAGCCGCGCACTCTCGACTAGAATGCACGGGCGGGCCTCACTGCCCTGGATGCGGGGAGCACATGCCGAAGATTCTCGTCAACGATGACAACCCGGGCGTGCATGACGCGCTCGAGATCCTGTTTTCCCTGCATGACATCGGCACCTGCGCCGCATTCGATGCCGAGCAAGGGCTCGCCATGCTCGACGCGGAGCCGTTCGACCTCGTCATCCAGGACATGAACTTCAGTGCCGACACCACCTCCGGCGAGGAAGGCGTGGCGCTGTTCCATGCAATCCGCCGGCGGCATCCTCACATGCCGGTGGTGCTGCTTACCGCCTGGACGCACCTCGAGACCGCCGTGGGGCTGGTGCGCGCGGGGGCGGCCGACTATCTCGCCAAGCCCTGGGATGACGACAAGCTGGTGACC
>JAJUFS010000139.1 GCA_029263725.1 Gammaproteobacteria bacterium
GCGTACGGGTCCTTGATGTCGCAGGCCTTGCAGTGCACGCAGTTGGCGGCGTTGATCTGCAGGCGTTTCTCGCCGTCCGTTTCCACGATCTCGTACACGCCCGCGGGGCAGAAGCGCTCGCAGGGGTTGCCGTACTCGACGGTGCAGCGCTCGATGCAGATGCTGGTGTCGTGCACCTTGAGATGCGCGGGCTGGTTCTCGTCGTGCGAGGTGGCGGCGAAGTACACCGAGGCGAGCCGGTCCTTGGGCGGAAGCTCGCGCGGCCCGAGTGCCTGCGGCACTTCCCCGGCCTCGGCCATTCTTTCCAGCTTCTGCCAGTCGGCCTTGCCGTGCTTCAGCGTCCACGGCGAGCGCCCGCCGGTGAGAGTCTCGAAGGCGGCGTTGGCCAGGCCGAACCACAGGCCCTTCTTGAAACCCGGGGCCATGTTGCGGACCTTGTGCAGTTCCTTCGCGGAATCCGAGGCGCGCCAGGCGGCATCGAAGCCTTCTCCGGTGCCGTTCGCGGCGAAATGATCGGCGGCGAGCATGCCGGAGCGGATGGCCATGTGCACGCCCTTGATCTTGGCGAAGTTCAGCGTGCCGGCGGCATCGCCCACCAGGATCACGCCCGGCGCTTCCAGCGCCGGCAGCGACTGGATGCCGCCCTTGACGATGGTGCGCGCGCCCGCGGAGATGATCTCGCCGCCCTCGAGCAGCCGCTTCACGTGCGGATGATGCTTGAACTGCTGGAAGGCCTCGAAGGGCTGCAGGCCGGGGTGGCGGTAGTCCAGCCCGACGATGTAGCCGACGTAAACGCGGTCATCGTCGAGGTGATAGAGGAAGGAACCGCCGTAGGTGTCCGAGTTCAGCGGCCAGCCCAGGCTGTGCTGGATCAGGCCCGGCTGCACGCGGCCTTCCGGCAGTTGCCAGAGTTCCTTGAAGCCGAGCGCGTAGGTCTGCGGTTCGCGCCCGGCGTCGAGGCCGAAGCGGTTGATCACCTGCTTCGCCATCGAGCCGCGCGAGCCTTCCGCCAGCACCACCAGTTTCGCGCGGATGTCCACGCCCGGGGCGTAGTTCGGTCCCGGCGAGCCGTCCTTCTCCACGCCCATGTCGCCGCAGCGCACGCCGACGACGCGGTCGTCCTCGATCAGCGGCGCGGCGGCCGGGAAGCCCGGGAACACGTCCACGCCCAGGCTTTCGGCGCGCTCGGCCAGGCGCTGGCAGAGGCTGCCGAGGGAGATGATGAAATTGCCGTGGTTGTTCTGTTGCGGCGGCGTCGGCAGGCGGATGCGGCCGGATCTGGTCAGCAGCAGGAATTCGTCCTTGCGCGCGGGCACGCAGATGGCCGGCGGGCTGTGCCGCCACTCCGGCCACAGTTCGTCCAGCGCGTCGGGCTGCAGCACGCAGCCGGAGAGGATGTTGGCGCCGACCTCGGAGCCTTTCTCCAGCACGCAGACGTTGACGTCCGCCTGCTGTTGCTTGAGCCGGATCGCGAAGGCAAGGCCGGCCGGCCCCGCGCCCACGACCACGACGTCGTATTCCATGATGTCCCGTTCGACCATCAGCCGCTCCGGCGCTGCCTTTCAGGGGTCAGAAAATCGCAGCCCCCGGTGGAACGGGGGCTGCGATTGCCGTGCGGCATTCTAACGGATTTCGGGAAAGAGTGCCTTCCCCGGCAAGGGCTTACGCCATCAGCGGGCGGTTTCTCCCGGCCATTCCAGCGACTCGAGCTGTGGCCGCACCTTGGCGAGGTCGCCGACGATCACCAGCGCCATCTTCTGCGGATCCAGGTAGCGGGCGGCAATGCCACGCACTTCCTCGGGCGTGACCGCGTTGATGCGCTGCGCGTAGGTCTCCAGCGTGTCAGGCGGCAGGCCGTGCAGGTCGATGCGGCGCAGCTGGTTGATCAGCCCGAAGCGGCTGGACGCCTGCAGCACGAACACGCCGGCGAGGTAGTTGCGGATGCCGGCGAGTTCCGCCTCGGAGGGCGCCTCCTCGCGCAGCCGCCTGATCTCGTTGAGGATTTCGCGCACCGAATCGGCGGTGTGCTCGGTGGTCACGTCGGCGTGCTGCTCCCACAGGGCGTGGCGATAGCGCTCGCGGACGAAGCTGTAGGGCGAGTAGGTGTAGCCCTTGTCCTCGCGGATGTTGCTGGTGATGCGCGAGCCGAACGAGCCGCCCAGTAGCGCGTTCATCACCTGCAGGCGCACGTAGTCCTCGTGCGTCGGGTCCACCACCGGCAGGCCGATGACCAGCGAGGACTGCGGCGCACCGGGGCGGTCGATGAGCGTGAGCCGCTGTGGCGCCGGCAACTTGCCGGGCGGGTTCGGCTCGGGCGCGGGACCCGCCTGCCACTCGGCGAAGGCCTTCTCGATGGCCTCGCGCGTCGCGGCCGGGTCGAACATGCCCGCCACGTAGACGTGGGTGCGGGCCGCGCCGAAGTTGCCCTCGTGGAAGGCCCGAGCGGCGGCCGCATCCAGCGCATCCAGCTGCTCCGGCGAGGGGTAGATGTCGCCGTAGGCGTGATCGCCGTAGAACTGGCGCAGGAAGGCCTCGTCCGCCTGCGCCTGGGCACGGCTGAGCTCGACGTCGAGCTGGCGGCGCAGGTCGGCGCGCACGCGCTCGGCGTCGTCCTCGGCGAAGGCCGGCGTGCGCACCATTTCGGCGAGCAGGCCGACCAGCTGCGGCGCGAATTCCGCGAGCGCGCTGCCGATCACCAGCGTCTGGTCCTCGGTGACCAGCGTCATCAGCTCGCCGCCCATGGAGGCTGCGTCGGTGGCGAGCCGGCTGCCGTCTCGCAAGGTCGTGCCTTCCTTGAGCAGGGCCGCGGTGTAATCCGCCAGCCAGCGCTGCTCGCCTTCGTTGACGTTGCCGGTGCGCACCACGACGTGCACGTCCACCTTCGGCACGTTGCCGAAGGGCACCAGCGTGACGTCGAGGCCGTTGTCCAGGCTGAAGCGGGTCAGCTCCGGCAGCTTGAACGGCCGTGGCTCCGCGGGCGGGGGCGGTTCGGCGGCGAAAGCCGTGGCAAGCAACGAGACCGCGACCAGTGCGCCGGCGAATGCGTTACGTATCGTCTTCATGTTCATTCCTCCTGCGCGGCGGCGTCGTTGACCAGCCGCAGCACCGTGCGGTTCGTCGGCCGGAGATATTCTTCCGCCGTGCGCCGGATCAGCTCCGGCGTCACCTTGCGGAATTCCTCCTCGAGGCGATTGATGCGCGCCGGGTCGTCGTCGAACAGCGCGAACGAGGCGAGCAGGTCGGCGCGGCCGAAGCCGGAGAACATCTCGATCTGGGCGTAGAGCGAGGAGCGCTGCTTGATGAGCGCGCGCTCCAGCGTGGCCTGGTCGATCTCCGTGGTGCGCAGCCGTTCGATCACCGTATCCACGCTCTTCATGATGGTGTCGGCATCGACTTCGGGATCGTGGATGAGCGAGGCCATCCACAGCATCGGGCCGTTGTAGTTGAACATGTTGCCGAGCATGGCGTTGATGCCGCCCTGCAGCTCGCCGGCGTAGCCCTTTTCGTTGACCAGCTCCTGCACCAGCCAGCTGTCGTCGCCCTGCAGGAGGATCTGATCGATCATGCCCATCGCGAAATACTCCGGCGTGTTGCGCTCGGGCATGTGATAGGCGAAGGCAAGGCCCGGCCGGCTGATCAGCGGGTCCTGGCGGGTGAAGCGCTTTTCCTTCGCCTGGCGCGGCTCGGCGAGATCCGGCAGCGGCGGCACCTCGGCGGGCTTGATGCCGCCGAAGTACTTCTCGATCCAGCCCAGCGCCTGGTCGCGATCGAAGTCGCCCACCACCACGACCACGGCGTTGTTGGGCGCGTAGTAGGTATCGAAGAAGCCCTGCACATCCTCGAGCGTGGCCGCGTCCAGGTGTTCGAGTTCGCCGTAGAAGTTATGCGCGTTGTACCAGTTCTCGTTTGCGTACTGCGGCATCCACAGCCAGGGGAAGCCGCCGTAAGGCTGGTTCAGCACGTTCACCTTCACCTCGTTCTTCACCACGCCCTGCTGGTTGACGAGGTTTTCCTCGGTGATGGCGAGACCCTTCATGCGATCGGCCTCGGCCCAGAGCACGGTTTCCAGCACGTTGGACGGGACCACCTCGAAGTAATTCGTGTAGTCGAAACGGGTGGAACCGTTCAGCACGCCGCCGTTGCGCTGGATGAGCCGCACGAATTCCATCTTCCCGAGATTCTCGGAGCCCTGGAACATCATGTGCTCGAACAGGTGCGCAAAGCCCGTGCGCTCTTCCGGCTCGATGCGAAAGCCGATGTTGTAGTAGACGGCGACGACGGCGGTGGGCGCGCTGCGGTCTTCCGACAGCACCACCTTCAGGCCGTTGTCCAGCGTGTGGTATTCGACGGGCACCGAATAGGTGGCGTCGTCCTTCGTTCCCGGTCCGCTGCTGCATGCGGCGATCACCAGGCCAAGCGCCACCATGGCGCCCCTTTGCAAGAAGCTGTTCATCGTCCCCTCCTGCGGGA
>JAJUFS010000200.1 GCA_029263725.1 Gammaproteobacteria bacterium
ACGGCCGGCCACCAGGGCGCGAGCAGTTCGCGCGGCAGGCGCGCTACGGCGAGATGCAGGCCGTGTTCGGCGGCGCGGCGGAAGATGGCCTGGCTGCGCGTCGAGATGACTTCGCTGTGCGTCTCTCTCGGCGCGAACAGCAGGATGTCGAGCTGCGGCGGCATCGCGGTCAGCCAGTCATCTGTCGCGAGTCGATCGCGCCAGGCAAGCGCCGCTTCCCTGCCCGCTTCCAGGCCGCGCGCGAACTCGCCGCCCTTCTCCAGCGGCAGCAGGCGTTGCGTGGCCCACAGCGCCACGGCGGCCGCGCCCGCGCGCGAGCATTCCAGGCTGATCTCGCCGAGATGCAGCTCGTCCGAGCTGAAATAGGTGTAAGGCGAGTCATGGCGATAATGTCTTCCCACCCCCGGATCCGCGAACAGCACGCAACCGCAACCGTAGGGCTGCAGGCCGTGCTTGTGCGGATCGACGACGATGGAATCGGCTCCCGGGATGGCATCGAACGCGCGCCGCGCGTCGTCGTCCAGGTTGCCGGCCAGCACGAAGTAGCCGCCATAGGCCGCATCCACATGCACGCGCACGCCGTAGCGGCGCGCCAGCGGAATGATCTCGTGCAGAGGATCCACCGCGCCTGCCGCCGTCGTGCCCAGGGTGGCGACCACCGTGCTCACTCCGCCCTTCGCGAGACGCGCTTCCAGCGCTTCCAGTGACATGCGTGCGTGTTCGTCGACGGCAATGCTTTCGAACGGCAGCCTGAGCACGCCGCTGATGCGCGAGTGGGTGTAATGCGCCTGGCTGGACGCGAGGATCACGCCATCACGTTCGCAGCCCGCCACCCACAACGCCTCAAGGTTGGCGATGGTGCCGGAAGAGGTCAGATGCCCGAGGAAGGGATCGATGCCGAACATCCTCGCAATGGCGGCCACGGCTTCCTTCTCCATGGCGGAACTGGCGCGACCGCCGTCCAGGGCGTGGTTGTTCGGATTGACGTACATCGCGAGCCAGTACGCCAGCCGCGCGACGGGGTGCGGCGGCTTGAGCATCTGTCCCGCGTACAACGGGCTGTGATACGGGAAGTTGTCATGCAGGCGCTCGGCGACCTGCATGAGCGAATCGCGCAGCGCGCGTGGGTCGACGCCGGCGTCCGCTGCAGTCAGCCCTTCCAGGCCGGCCTCCAGGCGCGCCAGCGCTTCCTCGAACGCCTTCAGGGTTTCGCCTTGCATGTCAGTCGATCAACGCCAGTGACAGTGACGGCACGTAGGTGATGATCAGCACCGAGGCGAGCAGGATCAACAGGTACGGAATCGTCGCGAGATATATCTCGGTGATCGGCCGGTTGAAGCGGTAGCTCGCGATGAACAGGTTCAGGCCGACGGGCGGCGTCGAGTAACCCAGCTGCATGTTGGCGAGGAAGATGATGCCGAGATGCACCGGATGGATGCCGTACTGCGCGGCGATCGGCAGGATCAGCGGCACGACCAGCACCAGCGCCGAGAAGATGTCGAGGATCGCGCCGAGCACCAGCAGGAAGATGTTCAGGAGCAGCAGGAAGGTCAGCGGGCTGCTGATGGCCTCCGAGATGTACGCAAACAGCATCTGCGGCACGCCGGCGTCGATGAGGTAATTCGTCGAGGCCAGGGA
>JAJUFS010000059.1 GCA_029263725.1 Gammaproteobacteria bacterium
CGCGTGGCGGCGCCCTGGTCGGTGACGGGAACATCGGCGGAATACAGGTCGGCGATGACCTCGGCCGAGACCGGGAAGGCAACCAGCAGGAACAGGCTGAAAAGCAGGCGGATGCGCACCGTGAAACTCCTCCGCGCTCTGGATCATTGATGCATCTTCGGGCGCGGCCGCACCCGGGGTCGGGTACAATACCACAGCTTCACTTCCGCCCTGCGTGGCGCACCCAGAGAAAAAAGAACCTGCCAACATGACCGAAAAGCCTTCCCTCACCTACCGTGATGCCGGCGTCGACATCGACGCGGGCGAAGCGCTCGTTGACCGCATCAAGCCTGCCGCCGCGCGCACCCGCCGGCCGGGCGTGCTCGCCGGCCTTGGCGGCTTCGGCGCGCTGTTCGAGCTGCCGAAGGGCCTGGACGAGCCGGTGCTGGTTTCCGGCACCGATGGCGTCGGCACCAAGCTCCGGCTGGCCATCGAGACCGGGCGCCACGAGGGCGTGGGCATTGATCTCGTCGCCATGTGCGTGAACGACATCGTGGTGCAGGGCGCCGAACCGCTGTTCTTCCTCGACTACTACGCCACCGGCAAGCTGGACGTGGACGTCGCCGCCACGGTGATCGAAGGCATCGCCAGGGGCTGCGAGCTTGCCGGCTGCGCGCTGATCGGCGGCGAGACGGCGGAGCTTCCCGGCATGTACCACGGCGAGGACTACGACCTCGCGGGCTTCGCGGTCGGCATCGTCGAGAAGAAGAAGCTGCTGGACGGCAGCAAGGTGGGCGCGGGCGATGCGGTCATCGGCATCGCCTCTTCCGGCCCGCACTCCAACGGCTATTCGCTGATCCGCAAGGTGCTGGAAGTCTCCGGCGCCGACCACGGCATGGACCTCGACGGCAAGCCGCTGATCGAGCGCCTGATGACGCCGACGCGCATCTACGTGAAGCCCCTGCTGGAACTCTTCTCGAAGATCGACGTGCACGCGCTCGCGCACATCACCGGCGGCGGGCTCCTGGAAAACATCCCGCGCGTCATTCCAGAAGGCCTCGGCGTGCGCTTTGACGCGTCGAGCTGGGAGCTGCCCGCGGTGTTCCGCTGGCTGCAGGAGAACGGCAACATCGCCGCGCGCGAAATGCATCGCACCTTCAATTGCGGCATCGGCATGACGGTGATCGTCGATGCGGCCAATGCCGACGCCACCGTGACGCTGCTGCGCGAGCTGGGCGAGGACGCCTGGCGCATCGGCGAGGTGGTCGCGGGCATGGACGGCGTCGAGATCGCATGATCCAGCCGCTCGATGTCGTGGTGCTGATCTCGGGCAACGGCAGCAATCTCCAGGCGCTGATCGACGGCATGCAGGCGGGCCGCCTGCCGATACGCATCAATGCGGTCATCAGTGACCGCCCCGGAGCCTTCGGGCTGGAGCGGGCGGAGCGCGCGGCAATCGCCGCGCAGGCCATCGCACCGCGCGACTTCCCCGGCAAGGAGGCGTGGGAGACCGCCCTGGCGGCAGCCATCGACCTTCATTCCCCAGGGCTGGTGGTGCTGGCGGGCTTCATGCGCGTGCTGAGCGCCGCCTTCGTGCGCCATTACCGCGGCCGCATGCTGAACATCCATCCCTCGCTGCTGCCGAAGTACCGCGGCCTGCACACCCACCGCCGCGCATTGGAAGCCGGTGATGCGACGCATGGCGCCTCGGTGCATTTCGTCACCGAGGAGCTGGATGGCGGCCCGGTCATCCTGCAGGCCGAGGTGCCGGTCCTGCCGGGCGATGACGAGGCCTCCCTGGCCGCCAGGGTTCAGGCCGTCGAGCATGTCATCTATCCTCAGGCAGTCCGGTTGTTCGCGGAAGGCCGCATCCGGATGCGGGATGACGGCCAGGTCGAATACGATGGCATGCCATTGACCGCGCCGCTGCCGGCCCAGGCCTGAACCAAGGAGACAAGATGCGCGCCCTCGCCTTCCTGCTTGCCCTGCTCCCGGCCCTCGCCGCCGCCGACCTCACGGAATTCAGCGCCAGCTACAGCTTCGAGCGCGGACGCATCAGCGTCGGCGAAACCCGCATGAAGCTGGAGCGCAGCAAGGACGACATCTGGCGCTACACCTCCTCGGCGCAGGCGACCGGCATGGTGAGCCTGTTCGTCAAGGACGTGCTCAGCGAGGAAAGCCTGTTCCGCTACGACGGCGGCCAGTTCTGGCCGATCTCCTACGCCTACCGCCACGAGGGTTCGAAGAAGAACCGCGACGAGAGCATCGCCTACAACTGGAACGACGGCGTCGCCCACGTCGTCTACCGTGGCCACGAAAGCGACATTCAGCTGGAGCCGGGCGCGATCGACCGCTTCCTGCTGCAGCTCGCCGCCATGATCAAGGCGGACAGCGAGGATTTCGACAAGGTCTACAAGGTCATCGACAACGGCAAGGTGAAGCCTTTCCACCTGCGCGCCACCGGCAGGGAAACCGTCATCACCTCGGCGGGCGAGTTCGAGACCGTGCGTGTCGAACGCGTCGATGGCGACGAGGACAAGAAGCTGCGCATGTGGATCGCGCCCGCCATCGGCAACCTGCCGGTGAAGATCGAGCAGGAAAAGCGCAACGAGGAAACCCTGCGGCTGGTGCTGGAAAGCTACCGGATCGAGTGAGGCAGGCGGGAAAGTTATCTTTAAGAAAAGAGCGGCCTGGGTGGCCGCTCTTTTCGTTGAGAAAGAAGGAAGAAGTGCCACGTTGGGGCTCGCTTCGCCCCACCTGCGGCAATCGTCTCACGTCTTCGGCAACGTCACCCCGCGCTGGCCCTGGTACTTGCCGCCGCGGTCCTTGTAGGAAATCTCGCAGACCTCGTCCGACTCGAAGAACAGCATCTGCGCCACGCCCTCGTTGGCGTAGATCTTTGCCGGCAGCGGCGTGGTGTTGGAGAACTCCAGCGTGACGTGGCCTTCCCACTCCGGCTCCAGCGGCGTGACGTTGACGATGATGCCGCAGCGCGCGTAGGTGGACTTGCCAAGGCAGACCGTGAGCACGCTGCGCGGAATGCGGAAATATTCCACGGTGCGCGCCAGCGCGAACGAATTCGGCGGGATGATGCAGACGTCGCCCTGGAAATCGACGAAGGAATTGGCGTCGAAGTTCTTCGGATCGACCACGGCCGAGTTGATGTTGGTGAAGATCTTGAACTCGTCCGCGCAGCGCACGTCGTAGCCGTAGCTCGAGGTGCCGTAGGAGACGATCCGGCCGTTGCCGTTGGCGCGAACCTGGTTCGGCTCGAACGGCTCGATCATGCCGTGCTGTTCCGCCATGCGGCGGATCCACTTGTCGCTCTTGATGCTCATCGGTTTTCCTTGTGTTCGCAGGACGCGGCCTGACTCACATCTCGCGTCCTACGTTTCTTCTACGACGATCTCCGGGAACGCCCCGCCCCCGCCCTTCGCCAGCTCCGCGGCCGCGGCGCGCGCAATGGCGCGATACGTTACCGCAATCCGGCCCTCCGGTTCAGCCGCCACCGTCGGCGCGCCCGCATCGGTCTGCTCGCGGATGCTGATGTCCAGCGGCAGCGAGCCCAGCAGGCGCGCGCCGTACTGGGCCGCCATGCGCTCGCCGCCGCCCGCGCCGAAGATGTGCTCCTCGTGGCCGCAGTTGGAGCACACGTGCATGCTCATGTTTTCGATGAGACCGAGCACGTTCACGTCCACCTTGCGGAACATCTGCAGGCCGCGGCGCGCGTCCAGCAGGGCGATGTCCTGGGGCGTGGTGACGATGACGGCGCCCGCCAGCGGCACCCGCTGGCTCATGGTGAGCTGGGTGTCGCCCGTACCCGGCGGCATGTCGACGATGAGGTAATCCAGCTCGCCCCAGCGGGTTTCGTTGAGAAGCTGCGTCAGGGCCTGGGTCACCATCGGGCCGCGCCAGACCATGGGCTGCTCCTCGTCCACGAGGAAGCCGATGGACATGCATTTCACGCCGTGATTTTCCAGCGGCTCCATGGTCTTGCCGTCGGGGCTCACAGGCCTGCCGTGGATGCCGAGCATGCGCGGCTGCGAAGGACCGTAGATGTCCGCGTCCAGCATGCCGACGCGCGCGCCTTCCTGGGCGAGCGCGATGGCGAGATTGGCCGCGGTGGTGGACTTGCCCACGCCGCCCTTGCCGGAGGCAACCGCAACAATATTGCGGATGCCGGCGAAAGGCTGCAGGCCGCGCTGCGCCGTGGCCGACGGAATCTCCCAGCGCACGTCGAGTGCAAGCGTCGCATCCACGCCCGCGGCGGCAAGCTCCGCCGCCAGCATCTCGCGCAGGGTTTCGCAGTAGCGCGCTGCGGGAAACGGCAGTTCCAGGGTGATCTTCACTGTGTTTCCCGCCGCCTCGATGCCGCGCACCGCGCCGGCGTCCATGAGGCTTCTGCCCAGCGCGGGCTCGATCCAGCGACCAAGGACCTGCTCGACGATGCGCTCTGCGGACATGGCGGCTCCGGGAAATCTGAAAGGCGCGGCATTCTAGCATCCGTGGCAGCGCCGCGCCTGCGGCCGCACTCCCCGCTGTGGCATAATTTCGCCTTTCGAATCAGTCATCTCGCGCCTGCCGCATCGCTTCGCAGGCAGGTCTCCATCAACCTGGGGAAGCCAATGAACTCCGGTGCCAATCCGCCCGTCGAAAAGAAGACCCGCCGCATCCTCATGACCTCGGCCCTGCCGTACGCCAACGGGCCCATCCATCTCGGTCACATGGTGGAAGTGATCCAGGCCGACATCTGGGCCCGTTTCCAGAAAATGCGCGGCCATGAGTGTTACTACGTCTGCGCCGAGGATGCACACGGCACGCCGATCATGATCCGCGCCCGCAACGAGGGCATTACGCCGGAGCAGCTGATCGCGCGCATGTACGACGAGCATCGGCGCGACTTCACCGGCTTCCTGGTGGAGCACGACAACTACCACACCACGCACTCCACCGAGAACCGCGAGCTTGCCACGCTCATTTACGAGACGCTGCGCGACGGCGGTTACATCGCGCGCCGCACGATCCGCCAGGCCTATGACGAGAAGGAAGGCATGTTCCTTCCGGACCGCTTCATCAAGGGCACCTGCCCGCGCTGCGGGGCCGACGACCAGTACGGCGACAACTGCGAGGCCTGCGGCGCTACCTACAGCCCGGCCGACCTGAAGAACCCGGTGTCGGTCATCTCCGGCACCACGCCGGTGGAGCGCGAGTCCGAGCACTTCTTCTTCACGCTCGACAGGTTCGCCGACTCGCTGAAGGCGTGGATGACGCAGGCCGGCCTGCATCCCGCGGTGCGCGCCAAGCTGGAGGAATGGTTCGAGGCGGGCCTGCAGGACTGGGACATTTCCCGCGACGCGCCCTACTTCGGCTTCGAGATCCCGGATGCGCCGGGCAAGTTCTTCTACGTGTGGCTGGATGCGCCGATCGGCTATCTCGCCAGCTTCAAGGCGCTATGCGCGAAGCGCGGCCTCGACTTCGACGAGTGGCTTGCGCCTGACAGCGACACGGAGATGGTGCATTTCATCGGCAAGGACATCTACTACTTCCACACGCTGTTCTGGCCGGCGATGCTGAAGGGCGCGGGCTTCCGCCAGCCCAGCGGCGTGTTCGTGCACGGCTTCCTGACGGTGAACGGCGCGAAGATGTCGAAGTCGCGCGGCACCTTCATCCTGGCGAAGACCTATCTCGACCATCTCGATCCGGAATACCTGCGCTACTACTTCGCCGGCAAGCTCGGCCCGGGCGTGGATGACATCGATCTCAACCTCGAGGATTTCGTCGCGCGCGTGAACGCCGACCTGGTCGGCAAGGTGGTCAACATCGCCAGCCGCTGCGCGGGCTTCATCAACAGCCGCTTCGACGGCAAGCTTGCCGGCGTGATGAAGGAACCGGAGTTGTTCGCGGAATTCGCCACCGCCGCCACCGGCATCGCCCAGGCCTACGAGAACCGCGAATACTCGCGCGCCATGCGCGACATCATGCTGCTCGCCGACAAGGCCAACCAGTACATCGACGCGCACAAGCCCTGGGTGCTGGCCAAGGACCCGGCGCGCGTCACCGAGGTGCACGACATCTGCACCGTGGGGCTCAACCTGTTCCGCCAGCTGGTGGTCTACCTCAAGCCGGTGCTGCCGAAGCTCGCCGAGCGCACCGAGGCCTTCCTGCAGATCGAACCGCTCGAGTGGGACGACGCGCAGCGGCCGCTGCTGGATCACGCCATCAGCGCCTTCAAGCCGTTGATGACGCGCATCGATCCGAAGCAGATCGATGCGCTGATCGAAAAGACCCGCGAGGACGTCGCAAAGGAGAACGCCACCGCCGGCCGCAAGCAGGCGAAGGCGGCGCAGGACGTGGCGCCGCTGGCCGAGACCATTTCCATCGACGATTTCGCCAGGGTGGACCTGCGCATCGCGCGCATCGTCAAGGCCGAGCCAGTGGAAGGCGCCGACAAGCTGCTGCGGCTGACGCTGGACATCGGCAGCGAGACGCGCAACGTGTTCGCCGGCATCAAGAGCGCCTACGAACCCGCCGCGCTGGAAGGCCGCCTCACGGTGATGGTCGCCAACCTTGCGCCGCGCAAGATGCGCTTCGGTATCTCCGAGGGCATGGTGCTCGCCGCCGGTCCTGGCGGAAAGGACATCTTCATCCTTGAGCCAGATCAGGGCGCGCAGCCGGGGATGAGGGTGAAATAAGCGAAAGCGAAGACGGTAGAAGGGAGAAGCCGTTTCTTCTCCCTTCTTCCTTCTACCTTCTCCCTGACGGGAAGCCATGACGGAAAACCTGCTCAATCTCGGCCTCCTCCTCACCAGCGCCGTGCTGGTGAACAACTTCGTGCTGGTGAAGTTTCTCGGCCTGTGCCCGTTCATGGGCGTCTCGAAGCGGCTGGAGACGGCCACGGGCATGGCGCTGGCGACGACCTTCGTGCTGACCCTGGCCTCGGTGGCAAGCTACCTGGTGCAGGCGTACGTGCTCGAACCGCTCGGGCTGGAGTACCTGCGCACCATCGCGTTCATTCTCATCATCGCCGCGCTGGTGCAGTTCACCGAACTCGTGGTGCGCAAGACCTCGCCACTGCTGTACCGCGTGCTGGGCATCTTCCTGCCGCTGATCACCACCAACTGCGCGGTGCTGGGCGTGGCGTTGCTCAACATCCAGGAGCAGCACAGCCTGATCGAATCGACCGTCTTCGGCTTCGGCGCCGCCGCGGGTTTCTCGCTGGTGCTGATCCTGTTCGCGGCTCTGCGCGAGCGGCTCGCCGCCGCGGACGTGCCCGTGCCCTTCCAGGGCGCGTCCATCGCGCTCATCACCGCGGGCATGATGGCGCTGGGCTTCATGGGATTTGCGGGGTTGATCAAGTGAGAGGCAAGACGATGTCACTCGCATTTCCCCGCGCCTGTTCATTCGGGACGCTTGACGTATGGTCAGCGTCAAAGCCGGCGCTCACCATTACCTCTTGCCTCTCACCGGATTCGTCATGCTGACCGCCATCCTCGCCATGACGCTGCT
Source organism: Gammaproteobacteria bacterium (assembly GCA_029263725.1). Taxonomy (GTDB): domain Bacteria; phylum Pseudomonadota; class Gammaproteobacteria; order Natronospirales; family JAJUFS01; genus JAJUFS01. The sequence continues at coordinate 7,486 of JAJUFS010000059.1, forward strand.
CGCGCTGGTGTTCGGCGCGCTGCTCGGTTACGCCGCGACGAAATTCCGCGTCGAGGACGATCCCGTGGTGGAGCGGATCGTCGCCATCCTGCCGCAGACGCAGTGCGCGCAGTGCGGCTATCCCGGCTGCCGGCCCTATGCCGAGGCGATCGCCAAGGGCGAGGCGGACATCAACCAGTGTCCGCCCGGCGGCGAGGCCGGCATCCGCGCACTGGCGGAACTCCTCGATCGCGAACCCAAGCCGCTCAGCGCCGAGCACGGCGTCGAGAAACCGAAGTTGCTCGCCGTCATCGATGAACAGACCTGCATAGGCTGCACGCTGTGCATCCAGGCCTGCCCGGTGGACGCCATCGTCGGCGCGGCCAAGCAGATGCACACGGTGATCGAGGCCGAATGCACCGGCTGCGAACTCTGTGTCGCGCCCTGCCCCGTCAATTGCATCGACATGGTCGAAGTGCCGGTCACCGTTCGCAACTGGAAGTGGCCGGAGCCGGAGAAGTGGCTGTCGCCCATGAAGGACGCGGCCAATGGCTGAGCGCCTGCACCGGTTCCGCGGCGGGCTGGAGTTGCCCGGCATGAAGGAGGCGGCGACCGCCTCGCCCATCCGCGTCATGCCGCCGCCGAAGCGCATCGTGTTGCCGTTGTCGCAGCACATCGGCGAGCCCGCGAAACCGCGGGTTGCGCCGGGCGAGCGCGTGCTGCGCGGGCAGATGGTCGCGGCCGCGGAAGGCGTCATCAGCGCGGCAATTCACGCCAGCACCTCCGGCACGGTGGTGGCCATCGAGGATCATCTCGTTCCCCACCCTTCGGGCCTCGCCGCGCCCTGCATCATCATCGACGCCGACGGCCGCGACGAAGCCATCGAACCGGTGCCGCTCTCCGACTGGGAGAACCGTGACGCCGGCGAGATCCGCGAGCGCGTGCGTGACGCGGGCATCGTCGGTCTCGGCGGCGCGGCCTTCCCCAGCTGGATCAAGCTGTCCGGCAACCGCGACCAGCCGCTGGACACGCTGATCCTGAACGGCGCGGAGTGCGAGCCCTGCATCAGCTGCGATGACATGCTGATGCGCGAGCGCGCCGACGAAGTCATCTCCGGTGCGCGCATCATGCTGCGCGCCCTGCATGCCAGACACTGCCTGGTCGCCGTCGAGGACAACAAGCCGGAAGCGGCTGAGGCGTTGCAAGCTGCGCTCGCGAAGTTTGCCGATCCGCGCATCGAACTCGTCATCGTGCCATCGCGCTATCCGCAGGGCGGCGAGCGCCAGCTCATCGAAACCCTCACCGGCAGGGAAGTGCCGCACGATGGCCTGCCGCTGGACATCGGCATCGTCTGTCACAACGTCGCAACCGCCGCGGCCGTGCATCGTGCCGTTGTGCACGGCGAACCGCTGACCAGCCGCATCGTCACCGTCACCGGCGGCGGTGTCGCCGAGCCTTGCAACGTCGAGGCGCGCATCGGCACGCGCATGAGCGAGCTCATCGCCTTCTGCGGCGGCTACCGCGGGGATGTGGCGCGCCTGATCATGGGCGGACCGATGATGGGCTTCACGCTGCGCTCCGATGACGCACCGGTGATCAAGGCCAGCAACTGCCTGCTCGCCGGCACGGCCGAGGAGTTCGCGCCGCGACGCGAGACACTCCCCTGCATTCGCTGCGGCGCCTGCGCGGACGCCTGTCCCGCCTCGCTGCTGCCGCAGATGCTCTACTGGCACACCCGCGCGCGCGACTTCGAGCGCGTGCAGGAATACGACCTGTTCGACTGCATCGAGTGCGGCAGCTGCGATCTCGTCTGCCCCAGCCAGATTCCCCTGGTGAGTCACTTCCGCTACGCGAAGACCGAAATCTGGGGCAAGAACGAGGAGCGCGCCAAGGCAGACAACGCCCGCCGCCGCCACGAGGCGCGCCAGGCGCGGCTCGAGCGCGAAGCGCGCGAGCAGGAAGAAAAGCGCCGCCGGAAACTGGAAGCGCTGGAGAAGATGAAGTCCGGCGACGCGAAGAAGGCGGAGATCGCCGCTGCGCTGGAGCGGGCGCAGAAAAGAAAAGAGGAACGATCGTGAGACGTGAGACGACAGGTCTTCAACGGCGCGTCGTCTCACGTCTGATGTCTCACGGAAATTGCAGATGAACTTCAACCAGGCCCCCGCACCCTTTCTGAAGCCGCTCACCAGCGTCGGCGCGATCATGCGCCAGGTGCTGTATGCGCTCGTGCCCGCGACGATTGCCTACGTCTGGTTCTTTGGCTGGGGCATCGTCATCCAGATGCTGATCGCCGTCGTGTTTGCGCTGGCCGCGGAAGCGATGATGCTTTCCCTCCGCGGCAGACCGCTGCGGCCCTTCCTCGGCGACTGCAGCGCGCTGATCACCGCCGTGCTGCTCGCCTGGGCGCTGCCGCCGACCGCGCCATGGTGGCTTGCCGCCGTCGGCGTGATCTTCGCCATCGTGTTCGCCAAGCATCTCTACGGCGGTCTCGGCTACAACGTCTTCAATCCGGCGATGGCGGGCTACGTCGTGCTGCTGATTTCCTTCCCGCAGCAGATGACGCAGTGGATCGCGCCGGATTTCCTCATCGGCGAATCCGTGCGCCTCTCCTTCATGGAGACGCTGCAGGCGATATTCGCCGGTTTCCCTGCAGGCATCGACATCGATGCCGTGACTGCAGCGACGCCGCTCGATCACCTGCGTACGCAGCTCTCGCAGGGCGCTGTCATTCAGGAGATCACCACCCATCCGATGTACGGCATGGCCGCCGGCCACGGCTGGGAATGGATAGGCGTGTTCCTGCTGCTTGGCGGCGCCTGGCTGATGTACCGCCGCGTCATCAAGTGGCAGATTCCCGCCGGCGTGCTGCTCGGCCTGGGTGGCCTCGCGGCAATCTTCTGGTTCATCGACCCGTCCACGCACGCTTCGCCGCTTTTCCATGTCTTCAGCGGCGCGGCGATTCTCGGCGCCTTCTTCATCGCCACCGACCCGGTGTCCGCTCCCGCTTCCGACAAGGGACGGCTGATCTACGGGCTGTGCATCGGCGTGCTGGTCTACGTCATTCGTGCCTGGGGCGGCTACCCGGATGGCATTGCCTTCGCGGTGCTGCTGATGAACATGGCAGCGCCTTTCATCGATCACTACACCAAGCCGCGGACCTACGGCCATGAGCGCCCGTGAAGCGATGAGAAAGAGCCTGCTCGGCGCGACGTTGCTGGCAGTGGCTGCGGCGGTGGGCGTGGCGATCGTCGCCTACACCTTCGAGCACACCGCGCCGCAGATACGGGAGAACGAGCGCGAAGTGCTGCTGGCGACGCTGAACGAGGTCCTGCCCGCGAACGAATACGACAACGCGCTGGTGGATGACGCGATCACCGTCACCGATCCCGAGATGCTCGGCACCACGCAGCCCGTGACGGTGTACCGCGCCTTCCGCGGCGGCGAGCCCGTCGCGGCGCTTTTCACCAGCGTCGCGCCGGACGGCTACAGCGGCGAGATCCGCCTGCTCGTCGGCGTGCGCGCCGATGGGAG
>JAJUFS010000128.1 GCA_029263725.1 Gammaproteobacteria bacterium
CACGCCGTCGGCGCCATTCGCTTCCACGACCTCGGCATGATGGTGCTGTCGGTGCTGCCGCTGTTCGCGCTGGTGCCGGCGCTGCTGATGCCGCGCCAGGACTGATCACTCCCGCGGCAGGTCGGGATGCCAGGCGCGCTCGCCGTCACGCCGCAACAGCTGTGACAGCTCCTGGTATTCCGGGGATTCCAGCCGGTGCAGTATGTCGTCCACCCGCGAACGCCGTTCCGCGCTGCGCCGTTCACCGACATGTGTGGCGGCTTCGGTCTGGCCATGCGCCTTGCCATTGCGTGAGAGCGCGCGCTGCTGCAGGTCCTCGTTGCCTTCGCCGCTGAGCCTTTTCCATACCTGGCGATACTTCGCGGTATTGCCGCTGCCTTGATGCCTTAACACGCCACACCTCGCTTGCCCTGCCTGGAATTTGTCCATTCCTTATAACAATAAGAATGGAGCGCGAGTAACGGCCCAACACCTTAGGGGTTACGAATCAGCGAGTAATGCCGCGCGACGAAATGCCAGCCAGCGCCGGCAACGAGCAGCAGGAAACCATCACGCCAGGCGGCGGCATCGACGAAGGGCGCGAGCGCCAGGCAACCGGCAAGCCCGAGCATCGATACCATGGCCTTGGCGCGCGTGCGCGCGATCTTCAGCGCCGCAAGGTTGGTGATGGCGTAGTAGAGCAGCACGGTGAAGGCGCTCAACGACCAGGCGAGGAAGACGCTGCCGCGCATCACGACGAGAACGATGATGACGCCGGCAAGCAGTGTCGCCATCGGCGCGCTGTTGCCGCCTTCATCGATTACGGCAAGCCGGCCCGGCAGGTCGCCGCGTCTTGCCATCGCCAGCAGCACGCGCGAGATGCCGAGCACGAGGTTGAGCAGCACGCCCACGAGCGCGAACAGCGCGCCGCAGGAAACCAGCATGGCAATGCGGGGATGGCCGAGCGAAGCCGCGAGTCGCGCCAGCAGCTCGCCGTCGCGCGCCGCGCCGCCTGCGGTGGCCGGCGTCATGTTGCCGGCGATGGAGATCAGCACCAGCAGGCAGAGCACCCCGGCAATGATGATGGTCGCGACGATTGCGCGCGGAATTGTCGCCCGCGGCGATTTCACTTCCTCGCCCAGCGTGGCGATCCTGCCGTAGCCGGTGAAGGCGACGAACAGCATCGCCGCCGCCTCGAGCATGGAGCGTGTCTTGACGTCCGGAGTCGGCGTTGCAGGTTCGACGGTGGGCAGTGCGCAGGCGAGCAGCGAAAGCAGGGCAAGCAGGCTGACGCCGACCATCAGGCCGTTGGCGATCACCGACTGGCGCAGGCCGAGCAGCACGATGAGCGTGACGATCACGACCAGCAGCACGGCGACGCCTGGCTGCCACGCGTCCGTGCCGGTGATCGCGCCGAGGTAGGCGGCAAAGGACAGTGCGGCCGCGCCCGCCGAGGCCGCCTTCGCGATGACGAACAGCCAGCCGGCGAGAAAGCCCGGCCAGTGTCCGAGGAAGACGTAACCGTATTCGTAGGCGCCGCCGCTTACCGGATGACGTGCCGCGAGCCGCGCGCTGGAGAGGCCATTCGCCATGGCGAGCAACGCGGCGATGACGAGCGCCGGCAGCGCGAGCCAGGAAGCCGCCTCGACGGCAAGCCCGGTGCTGACATAAATGCCCGTGCCGAGCATGGCACCAAGACCGAGCAGCACCGCGCCCGGCAGGCCGAGCACGCGGCTCAATCTCTGCTGTGTCGGCATCGCCGCGTCCTGTTGGGCCCGTGGCTGCCCGGATTTTCACTCATGGTCATTGCCGGTTCCAGGCGATACCGTCGCGGCATGCATCTTTCATACTGGCTTGGTTCCGTTTCGCCGCCGACGCGCCCGCCGCTTCCCGGTGATCTCGACACCGACGTGCTTGTCATCGGCGCCGGCATTGTCGGTCTTACCGCGGCGCTGCAGCTGGTTCGCGCCGGCCGCAAGGTGGTGCTGATCGACATGTACGGCGTCGGCAGCGGCACCACCGGCCACACCACCGGCAAGATCACCGTCGGCCAGTCGCTCATCTACAGCAGGCTCGTCGAGCAGCACGATGCGCGCACCGCGCAGGCGTATGCGCGTGCCAACGCGGAAGCGCAGCAGTGGATGGAAAAGCTCATCGAGGACGAGCATATCGATTGCGACTACGAGCGCAAGGTGAATTACATCTACTGCGAGGATGAGGCGCTGGCGCCGCGCCTGAGGCGCGAATGCGAGGCGGCGGTGGAAGCGGGCGTGGACATGACGTTTCAGAAGGACGCGCCGCTGCCTTTTCCCGTCGCCGCCGCGCTGCGTGTCGATGACCAGGGCCAGTTCCATGCGCTCAAGTACCTGCTGAAGCTGGCCGAGCTTGTCGAGGCGGGCGGCGGCGTCATCCATGAAGGCACGCGCGCCATCGACATCGATCCCGGCGTGCCGTGCAAGGTGCGCACCACGGCAGGCACCGTCACCGCCAATCACGTCATCATGGCCACGCACTATCCCTTCGCGGATCGCGGCTTCTTCTTCGCGCGGGTGCGTCCCAGCCGCTCCTACGTGATCGCGGCGTACATTGATCCCGCAAAGGCGCCGGATGGCATGTTCATCAACACCGGTTCGCCGACGCGCTCGGTACGCACCATTCCGGACGGCGATCGCGTGCTGCTCGCGGTGGCGGGCGAGAGCCATGCCGTCGGCGAGGACTACGAGACCGTCGACAATTACGAAGCGCTGGAGTCCTGGGCGCGGGAACGCTTCGGCGTGGAAGAGATAGCCTGGCGCTGGTCAGCTCAGGACGGCAGGACCGCGGACTTTCTGCCGTACGCCGGCACGGCGTGGCGCAGCGTAGACAACGTCTACACCGCGACGGGTTTTGCGAAGTGGGGACTCACCAACGGCACGGCCTGTGCCACGCTCATCGCGGAGCGCATTCTCGACCGGAAGTATCCGCATGAATGGCTGTATGACCCGCACCGTGTGACGTTGAATGCCTCCGCGCAGCGGTTCACCAGGGAAAATCTCAAGGTCGGCTTCCACTTCCTGCGCGATCGCCTGCGGCATCCGCAGACCGGCGACATCGATTCATTGAAACCGGGGCAGGCGGTGGTCTCGGGCACCGGGTTCAACCAGGTGGCAGCCTACTGCGACGAGAGCGGCAGGATTCATGCCGTGTCCGCCCGCTGCACGCATCTCGGCTGCATCGTCGCGTGGAATACCGCGGAACGCAGCTGGGATTGTCCCTGCCATGGTTCGCGCTTCGACATCGACGGCCGCGTCATCGAAGGCCCCGCCACCGAGGACCTGCCGCGCGCCGAGTATCAGCCGCGACGTTGACTTCTACACGAATCACCTGAACTAACTTGCGCAGATACAGCAAACGCTTTATGGCAGCGTGAGCACGTCTTCCTATGCTTCGATCTGGAATCGTTCAAATCTGGGAGGGCGAGATGCGCTTCTTATCACATGCACGCGGCGGGAGCGCATTCCTTCTGCCGCTCGCCGTTGCCACGTTGTCTTTCTCATCCGCATGGGCGGGTCCGGAGACGGGCACGCCCGAACATGAACGTGCCGATACCAGCTATTCGCCGGTCGTGATCACGGAGGAGTTCGAGGTCCGCATGGAGCGGATGAAACGCGAGAAGCGGGCGATCATGGAACGGCAGATGAAACTGCTGAGCGAACGCTACGACCTCTCCGACAAGCCGGTGCGCGGCGTCACCATGACGCGCGGCAAGCCCGTCCAGGGCGGCGTGCGCGTCAAGCTGCCGCGTGGCGTGACCTGGGAGCAGCTTTCTGAAATGACGCCCGAGGAGATCAAGGAGAAGGACGTGTTCCCGCGCGGCTTCATGCCGCTGCCGCATCCCAATCATCCCGAAGGCGGCATGGTGTTCCCGCAGCATCACATCGACGAGATCAAGAAGCAGGAAGGGCGCGACCTGACCCGCTTCGATCTCGACTTCGACCTGCCCGAGCATCTGCTGCCGGAATTCCCGCCGGCGATCTTCCTTGTGCAGCGTCCCGACCTCGGCGACGTCTCGCAGGGCGAGGTCGTCACCATCAGGAACTTCCATCGCCTCTTCAACGGCCTGCTGAATCCGAAGCAGCTCGAAGGTCTCAGGTTGCTGGTGACGCCGTTCCCGCAGCAGCAGTTCAACGCCACCGATGATCGTCGCTCCGAGGAAGCACACCAGGGCGTGACCTGCTTCGACTGTCATGTCAACGGCCACACCAATTCGGCAACGCATCTCGCCGGCGATGCGCGTCCGCAGGAAGTTCGCCATCGCATCGAAACGCCGACGCTCCGCGGCGTCAACGTGCAGCGCCTGTTCGGTTCGCAGCGCGCACTCAAGACGGTGGAAGACTTCACCGAGTTCGAGCAGCGCGGCGCCTACTTCGATGCCGACATCGTCACCGCCGCGAAGAAGGGCGTGAACGTGCTGGAGCGCGGCGGCCAGGTGCATCACATGGCCGAGTTCCAGGCCTTCCTGGACTTTCCGCCGGCGCCGAAGCTCGGCTGGGATGGCAAGCTGGACCCTGCCAAGGCCACCGAGCAGGAATTGCGCGGCCAGGAGATCTTCTTCGGCAAGGGCAAGTGCGGCACCTGCCATCTGCCGCCTTACTACACCGACAACCAGATGCACGACCTGCAGACCGGGCGGTTCTTCGAGCCGCGCATGATCAACGGCCACTGGGCGGTCGCCGACGGCAAGATCAAGACCTTCCCCCTGCGCGGCATCAAGGAGTCGCCGACCTACCTGCATGACGGCCGCCTGATCACCCTTGATGACGCGGTCGAGTTCTTCAACCTGGTGCTCGGTACGGATCTCAACGCACAGGAGAAGAAGGATCTCGTCGCCTTCCTTTACACCCTGTAACGTTACGTTCCGTGAACAAAAAGCCCCGCATTTGCGGGGCTTTTTTCA